>CAUJKG010000040.1 GCA_963205465.1 Pseudomonadota bacterium
AAACCTTCGCTCGTGAACTTCGCGGCGCGGGCGAAGACCGCCGCATTTTCGCCGAGCGCCTTCACCACTTCATTTGGCGAAACGATCTCGAATGAACCATCGCGTTCGCGGAACGCACGGATCTGCGCGCCGTTCTCGGCATCGAGCACCGAACAGGTGATGTAGACGAGCCTGCCGCCCGGCTTCACGAAGCGCGCGGCCTCGTCGAGCAATCCCGACTGCTCCTTCACGCGAATGTCGAGCGCGCCGGGACGCGCGCGCCACTTCGCATCCGGATGCCGCCGCCATACGCCGCTGCCGGTACAGGGCGCATCGAGCAGCACGAGATCCATCTTCGCTGCGAGATCGGACAGCACGTCCTGCTTTCCCTTGCCCGTCCCCTTGGGCGAACGCACCTGCACATTGCGCACGCCCGCGCGCGTCAAACGTTCATGGATCGGCGCCAGGCGGCGCAGATCGGAGTCATAGGCGAAAATCTGACCCTTGTTCTCCATCGCCGCGGCAAGCGCGAGCGTCTTGCCACCCGCGCCTGCGCAGAGATCGAGCACCTGCTCGCTGGCGGAAGCACCGGCAAAGAGCGCGGCAAGCTGCGAGCCTTCGTCTTGCACCTCGAAGTCGCCCTTGAGAAAGGACGGCTCCGAGGTCACCGGCGGCTGGCGGCCATCGTCATTCAGCTCGATGCGCAAACCTGACGGCGACCAGCGCGACGGCACCGGATTCAAATGAGACAGTTCTTTCGCCAGATCGTCCCGGCTGGTCTTCAGCGTGTTGACGCGCAGATCGAGCGGCGCGCGGCCCGCGAGCGCCATGCCCTCTTCCCAGCGCTCCTCGCCGAAGGCGGCCGCGAGATGCGGGTCGAGCCATTCGGGATAATCGCCCGCCATATGCGGCGGGGCCTTGCCGAGCGAGCCAAGCTCCAGTTTTTTACGCTCGTCCTCGGTCAGCGCGTCCGGCGCGAAACGCGAGCCATCCGCGAGCTTCGCAATGTCGTCGATGCTCATGCGCCGGGCCAGCCGCAGGGTGCCGAGCAGAATCGCGCGCGGCGTTTCCGCGCCCATCAGGAACGCGCTCGAGGCGCGGCGGCGCAAGGCGTCGAACATCAGCGCACCGATGGCGTTGCGGTCGCCGGAGCCGGCAAAGCGATGCGCGCGGCCCCAGTCGCGCAGCACATCGGCGGCCGGGCGCTTCTTGGTTTCGATTTCGGTGAAAATTTCAATGGCGGCGGCAAGCCGTGCGGCGGGTGTCATGCGCCCGGGCTTATAGGGAGAACGCGCCGCTTACAACTGCCGCGAAGAAGCGGTCGATATCCGCCGCCAGCTTGTGATCGACGATCTCCAGATAATCGGCCCAGTCTTCGTAGCGGGAAAGCTCGGTCTTGCCGTCGGTAATGCCGCGGAGCCCGATCATCGGCACGCCGAAGCGTTTCGCCGCGCGATAGACCGCATAGCTCTCCATATCCACCATGTCGGCCGCGACCGCGTCATACATCGCGCCCGAGACGATGCTCGCACCGGTCGCAATCGAGGCAGAAGCGATGCCGGGAATCTGCCGCGGAATTTCGACCGTCCCGGGCTCGTCGAGAAACGGCACGAGGCCGCGTTGAAATCCCAGCGGCGTGCAGTCCATGTCGCGGTAGGAAACACTCGCAAGCTGGTAGACTTCGGCGTGCTCTAGCTTTTTCGATCCGGCGGAGCCGAGCGAGAACACGAGGCCGGGCAATTCGCCCTTCGCCTGCAGCGCCCCAAGCGCCGCACTGGTCGCCGCAGCGGCCTCGACCGGCCCGACGCCCGTGATCAGGGGCGCGATGCGGCGTTGCAATTCCGCGCCATATTCCTGCGCGGTCGCCATCACGAAGAGGACCGAAACCCCGCGCCCCTTCCAGAGCGTGCCAGCGCGCATCCGCTCAGAGGCCTGTCAGAATCTGGAACGCGAAATAGGCCCACATGATAACGAGCGTGAGGAGACCGGCGACATAAGCGAAGAAGCGTTGCGGCACGCGGTTGGACGTGGTGTGGATCAGCATGTGCACGACCCGCAGGATCACGAAGACCCAGGACAACACCACGAAGATCAGATCGGCTTTCTTCGTGATGAGCGCGAATGCCACCAGAACGAAGAACAGCACCGGCAGTTCGAACTGGTTGTGATAGGCGTTCGATATCTGCTTCGCGCGGCCCGGCCAGGTTTCCTTGGTCAGCGCGATGTCCTTGATGCGCACTTCCCGCGCGGCAATGGCGCGGTTGCGCTCGTAGCCCATCCAGAGCGAAAGCACGAAAATCTGCGCCACCAGCACGAAGACCGGCAACAGGATCATGGGAACGGTCATGGCGGCAAAGCCCCCTAGATGAGCGAGATGTGGACGGTGAGCCAGATCAGCATGGCGAAGAGCACGAGCGCGCCGGCGCGAAACGCGAGGCTACGGTGTTTCCGGACATTGGAGGTGGTGTGGATATAGCTTTGCACGATCCGGCAAAGCACGAAGAGCCACGACAGCACGACAAAGACGATGTCCGCTTCCTTGGTGACGAAGGCGATGATCACCAGCGCGTAGAACACTACCGGCAGTTCGAGCGAGTTCTGATAGGCGTCGCCGAATTGCGCGGCGCGTGGCGGCCACGGATTGCCGCCTCGCAGCGCGAGGTCTTTCGGATCGACCTGTTTATCCATGACAGCGCGGCGGCGCGTCACGACCATGCCGAACATCAAAAGGAACGTGACGAAGGCTTGGGCAAGCAGCGGCGCGAGAACGGCGAAAGTCGTCATGACAAGACTCAGCGATTGAGTTGTTCGAGATTGGGGGAGATGCCGGCGATGCAGGTGTCGCTGCCGCGCTCGCCGGGATAGATATCGACGATCGAGAAGCGCACCCATTGCGGCTTCACCGGGCGCGGCAGCTTGACGACATGCTCTTCCGGCTTGTCGGGAAGTATGACGATGGTGGCGAAGCCGTCGCTGGTCTGGATGCGCAGAAGCTTCACGCGGCTGTTGTCCTTGAAGGTCTCCGGCGTTTTCGAATAGCCGTTGCGAATGGCGAATTCCTGCAGACGCAGGCCCGGCTTGAAATGGAGCGTCACCGTTTCGCCGATGCCATAGCCGACGACGCCTTCGCACCACACCTTGCCGCCCTCGCCGCTCACGAAAGCTTCCGGCCCGAAGGCGAGTTCGCCTTCCGCCGCTTTGGCGCTGTTCACGCAGTAGCGCAATTCCGCGAATTGCCCGCCTTGGATCGCGCACTGCTCTTTGGGTTTGGGCTGCGCGAGCGCGGCGCCTGCCAGCACGACAAGCGCCGCAGCGAGAGCGGACTTCCGTAGTATCATCACTCGATTCCTGCCTCGAAGCGCAAATGTTGTAATCTGGCTGTGTGAAGATCGCGAGTCCCCATCCATGACTGCCGATCCCGGCTTTGCGGGCGAGCGCGCCTTGCTGCCTGCGCTGGAGGACGAGTTGCAGCAGGGCGAGCGCGTGTTCTGGGCGGGCAAGCCCGACCTGTTCTCGCTCATCCGGACGCAGAAACTATTGTTGCTGACCGGCGGCGCGCTGCTCGCATGGGCGACCACCGCGCTCCTGATGCACTGGATCGGCGGCACGACCTACATGCCGCTGGCGCTCGTCAGCATCGCCTTCCTCGCCGGGCCGCTTTTGAATCTTTCCGGACACGGCAGCACGATCTACGCGATCACGAACCGAGGCGCGCTGATCCTCCATCGCGGCATGAGGCCGGAGGTCGTCCGCACGCCGTTCGGCGAGATGGACGCAACCTTCGAAGTGCTGGAAACCGGCTACGGCGCGGGGCATGTCTATTTCGCATCCGGCAAACCGACGCGCCTGCGCGACGTCGATTACACCGGCAAACTCGCATTCCGGAACGTGTTGCACGCGCAGCATGTCGCGCGGGTGCTCGACGCCATGCGCAAGCGCTGACGCAACCTCACTTCGATTTCATTTGGCTTTCAACGACGCGCGGCTACTATTGCCCGCGTGAGAACGAAAAAGTTCCCGCCAACAAAAATGGAACCTGAAATCATGCGGCTCGACCGGCGTTTGTTTTTACAAGCGGGCGCAAGCGCGCTCCTTGTCTCTCCCGCACTCGCGCAGACCGCGCCGGGCGGCATTACCGGCGACGGTGTGTCGTTCAAACTCGGAAGATCGTGGCGCGTGACCGAATCCGGCGCCAACGGACTATTCTGGGAAGGCAACTGGACCCGGCGCGGGGAAACCAATTTCTTCGACGCGCATTGGCGCGAAGTGCGCAGGAACGCAGGGGAGACGCGCGACATCATCGAGTTCAAGAGCGTGAACGGCGACGAGGTTCAGCTGTTCCGCGTCTCGCTCAACGGACATTATTACGGGAAGCTGAATCCGGAGCGCACCAAGGTTTTGAACGGCCGCGCAAGCTGGTACGCGACCGGCGACGTCTGGACCGCCGAAATTATCGCGTAACCTACATCCGGTAGTTCGGCGCCTCGCGCGTGATGGTCACGTCGTGGACGTGGCTCTCGCGCAGACCCGCGCCGGAGATGCGCACGAATTGCGCCTTCTCGCGGAAGTCCTTCAGGGTCTTGCCGCCGACATAGCCCATCGACGCACGCAAGCCCCCGACCAACTGATGCAGCACGGTCGCAACCGGCCCCTTGTAGGGCACCTGCCCCTCGATGCCTTCCGGCACGAGCTTGAGGGAGTCCTTGATGTCCTGCTGGAAGTAGCGATCCGCCGAGCCGCGCGCCATCGCACCGACCGAGCCCATACCGCGATACGACTTATAAGAACGGCCCTGATAGAGATAGACCTCGCCGGGGCTTTCATCGGTGCCCGCGAGCAGGTTGCCGACCATCGCGCATTCCGCACCCGCCGCAAGCGCCTTCGCGAGATCGCCGGAGAACTTCACGCCACCGTCCGCGATCACCGGCGTATCCGCCTTGCGCGCCTCTTCGGCGGCATCGAGGATCGCAGTCAGTTGCGGGACGCCGACGCCGGCGACGACGCGCGTGGTGCAGATCGAGCCCGGGCCGATGCCGACCTTGATCGCATCCGCGCCGGCATCGATCAGCGCCTTGGTGCCTTCGGCGGTCGCAACGTTGCCGGCGACCACCTGCACGGCATTGGAAAGCCGCTTGATGCGCGCGACCGATTCCAGCACGCGGCGCGTATGGCCGTGCGCGGTATCGACCACGACCACATCGACGCCAGCTTCGACCAGCGCCTCGGTGCGGGCGAAGCCGTCTTCGCCCACCGTGGTCGCGGCGGCGACGCGAAGGCGCCCCTGCTCATCCTTGCAGGCGTTCGGATTGGCGACCGCCTTCTCGATATCCTTGACGGTAATGAGACCGACGCAGCGATAGTTCTCGTCGACCACCAGGAGCTTCTCGATGCGATGCTGGTGCAGAAGCCTTTTTGCGACTTCCTGCGTCACGCCTTCGCGCACCGTAACGAGATTGTCCTTCGTCATCAGTTCAGCCACGCGCTGGTTCGGATTATTGGCGAAGCGCACGTCGCGGTGCGTGAGAATGCCGACCAGCTTGCCGTTGCCCTTCTCGGTGACCGGCACGCCGGAAATCGCGTTGTGGCGCATCAGTTCGAGCGCTTCGGCGAGTGTCGATTCCGGATCGATGGTGAGCGGGTTCACCACCATGCCGCTTTCGAACTTCTTCACGCGCCGCACATGCTCGGCCTGCACCTCCGGCGTCATGTTGCGGTGGAGCACGCCGATGCCGCCGGCCTGCGCCATGGCGATGGCGAGCCGCGCTTCGGTGATCGTGTCCATGGCAGCGGACAGGATCGGAACGTTCAGGGTTACGGATCGGGTGAGCCGTGTGCGGACATCCGCCTCGGACGGCAGCACATCGGAAAGGCCGGGCTTCAGGAGCACATCGTCGAAGGTGAGCGCTTCCCGCGCGAGGCCGTCAGTGAGACGGTTCATCGCCAACTCCTGTTCACCGGACTTCTAGCCGGAAAAGTGGCGGCGCCGCGAGGCGGAATCGCGCGCGGGGCCGGGTTGGCAAGTGTCGTTACGCATCGCGACCCCAAAAGGCAAGGTGCCGTAACGCATTGAGGGGTTTAGTCCCCTGCATCTGTCCACACTTCCCCGCTATAGTCCGGCCGGCAATTCCCGGAGGAAACCATGACCGATCTCGTCCGCACCACCGTCGAAGGCGGCGTGCTCACGCTGACCCTGAACCGCGCCGACAAGAAGAACGCGCTTTCCAAGGCCATGTACGGGGCAATCGTGCAGGGCATGGTCCGCGCCGAGGAGGAAGCGGGCATCCGGGCCGTGCTGTTTCAGGCGGAAGGCGACTTTTTCACCTCCGGCAACGACATCGCCGACTTCACCGAGATCGCGATGGGCAAGGTCAAGGCGGAGGAAGCGGCGGCGAGCCCCTTCCTGACAGCGCTTGGGTCCGCGACCAAACCACTGGTCGCGGCGGTCCAGGGTCACGCGGTCGGCGTCGGTACCACCATGCTCATGCATTGCGACGTCGTGGTGATCGCGGACGACGCGAAGCTGACCGTGCCATTCGTCAACCTCGCGCTGGTGCCGGAGGCGGCCTCCTCGATGCTGCTGCCTGCCCGCATCGGCTATGCACGCGCCTACAAGATGTTCGCGCTCGGCGAGCCGATGCTCGGCAAGGAAGCGGCCGCACTCGGTGTCGCGACCGAGTCCGTTCCGGCGGCACAGGTGCGCGCGAAGGCGGCGGATTACGCCGCGCGTCTCGCGAAGCAGCCGCCGGGCGCGCTGAAGCTGACCAAGCAATTGATGCGCGATCCTTCCGCCATCAAGCATGTGATGGAGCGCGAGGGCGCGATGTTCAAGGATCGCCTGCGCTCGCCGGAAGCACTCGAAGCCTTCCGCGCCTTCGCCGAACGCCGCCCTCCGGATTTCACGAAGGTGAGCTGATAAGGCAAGAGAGGGAATGTAGTGCAAACCATTCTCGGCGCCTCCGGACAAATCGGGCATGAACTGGCAGTCCACCTGAAGCGCGACTTCACGAGCAACATCCGCCTCGTGAGCAGAAACCCGAAAAAGGTGAACGACAGCGACGAGCTTTGCCGGGCTGACCTGCTCGATGCCGATGACACCCTGCGCGCAGTGCAAGGTTCTGACATCGTCTATCTGACCGCCGGACTGCCGATGGATACCCGGCTTTGGGTCGAGCAATGGCCCGTGATCATGAAGAACGTGATCGCTGCCTGCGCTGCGCAGGACGCGCGGCTGGTGTTTTTCGACAACACCTACATGTATCCACAGACCGACGAGCCGCAGACGGAAGACACTCCTTTCCGTCCTTACGGGGAGAAAGGGCGGGTCCGCGCCGCAATCGCCAAGGAATTGCTCAGGGCGATCGAACAGAAGCGCGTGACTGCGCTGCTCTGCCGGGCCCCCGAATTCTATGGACCCGGCAAGACCCAGAGCATCACCAACACCTCGATCATCGAACCCTTGGCGCAGGGCAAGGCCGCCAGAGTTTTGCTGCGCGACGACACGCTTCGCAGCCTGATCTACACACCGGATGCAAGCCGGGCGATGGCGCTGCTCGGCAACACACCCGATGCTTACGGCCAGACATGGCACCTGCCCTGCGACGACAATCGCCTCACCTACCGCGCGTTCATCGAACTCGCTGCAGCGCAGTTCGGCACCCTGCCTCGTTACCGGGTCATCAAGCGGTGGCAGTTGCGATTGGCGGGTCAGTTTAGCCGCACCATCCGGGATGCCGCAGAGTTGTTACCGCGATACGAGAGCGACAATATTTTTGTATCGGACAAATTCAAGACGCGGTTTCCGGAATTTCGGGTCACGACATTCCGCGAAGGACTGGCTTCCATTCGCGATCAATGAAACACGCGGAGAGACACCGCGCGCCGGATTTCACGAAGGTGGCGTGAGCATTACCCCTCAAGCCGCAACGCCGCCGGCGACCTTCCTGCCCTCCGCCTTCCACTGCGGAAAGCCGTCCTGCATGCGCCGCACACGATAGCCGCGCGCACGCAACTGGGCGGCAGCTTCGAACGAAAGAATGCAATACGGGCCGCGGCAATAGGCAACGATCTCCATCCGCTTCGGCAATTCGGCAAGGCGCAACTTCAATGCGGCAATCGGAATGTTCAGCGCGCCCGGAAGATGCCCGGCCGTGAACTCTTCGTTCGATCTTACATCGATGACCGTGACCGCGTTTTCTTTCATCAAGCGCGCAAGCTCGCTGCGGCTCACGGCTTCCTTGTCGTCGAGCGAAAGAAAGTGCTTACGCATGGTCTCGCTGAACGCGGCAATATTCGTTTCCGCGATCGCGCTGAGCGCGGCGACCGCATGCAGCACCCGTTCGTCGGCGAGCCGATAAATCACCTGCTTGCCCTGCCGCTCCGCTTCCACGCAGCCGAAGCGGCGTAACAACTGCAGATGCTGCGAAGCGTTCGCGAGCGACAGTCCCGTAAACGCCGCGATACTTTCGACCGGTCTCGGACCCTGCGCCAGGCATTCGATCAGCACCAGACGATGCGCATGACCGAGACAGCGCCCCAGCTCGGCGGTCCACGCGAACAATTCCCGTTTTGGGTTGTGTCTAGCCACAGGCGCCTCGTTGACTCATTCAAGAGAATACTTGATTGATGCCGGCAGGGAAAGCGCAGCAAGGACGATACCCGTGAGCGGCCAGAATCCAACGAACAACACCGTCGCCCGGAGAAACATCTTCGTCCTGACCGCAGCCCAGGCACTGGGCGCTTCAAGTCCGCCGATCATCGTTTCGCTCGGCGGTCTGGTCGGTCAGTCGCTGGCTTCTTCCCCCGCGCTCGCGACGCTCCCGGTCAGCGTTTTCAATCTGGGACTGGCCATCGGCACCTTGCCGGCCGCCTATTTCATGCGCCGGCTGGGACGGCGGCACGCTTATCTGTTCGGAGCGCTGTTCGGAATCGCCGCCGGCCTCATTGCGGCGTTCGGCATTGCGTCGGCGTCGTTTATTCTGTTTTGCCTCGGTACGTTCACCGCCGGATTTTATGGCGCTTACGTCCAGAGCTATCGTTTTGCCGCGACCGATATGGCAACCGGCGACCTGCGCGCCAAAGCTATTTCCTGGGTGATGGTCGGGGGCCTGGCCGCCGCGGTGATCGGCCCGCAACTCGTCATCTGGACCCGAAACGCAATTCCCGGAACGGCTTTCGCCGGCAGCTTCCTGAGCCAGGCTGCGCTGGCCATGCTGGCGATACCGGTATTGCTGCTCCTTCGCTCTCCTCCGCCGCCGAAAGCCGCCGCGACTTCTGAGCCTGATGGCAGCCGAACAATGCTTCAGATTCTTGCCACGCCCCGCTTCCTGCTTGCGGTCATCGCCGGCGTGGTTTCCTACGGCCTGATGACCTTCGTCATGACGGCAGCGCCGGTGGCCATGGTCGGCCATGGCCACTCGGTCGATCACGCGGCTCTCGGGATTCAGTGGCATGTGCTCGCGATGTTCGGGCCGAGCTTCTTTACCGGCTATCTGATCAGCTGGTTCGGCAAGGAACGCGTGACCGCCACCGGCCTCCTGCTGATCGCGGTTTCCGCGGTCATCGCTCTTTCCGGACTTCACCTGGCGCATTTCTGGGTTTCGCTGATCGTGCTGGGGATCGGCTGGAATTTCGGCTTCATCGGCGCGACCGCGATGGTGGCCGATGCGCACGCGCCTTCGGAGCGGAACAAGGTGCAAGGCACCAACGACTTTCTGGTCTTCGGCGTGGTCGCGGCTGCGTCGTTCTTCTCGGGAAATCTTCTGCATGCTTCCGGCTGGCAGACGATCAACTGGCTGGTCTTTCCCGCAGTCGCTTTTGTGCTGGTGCCGCTGATATGGCGATCGGGTTCGGCGCGAAAATCCTGACGGCATGAGCCCCCTAAGAACATCACGACAACCTTGACATTTTCCTGTATAGGATTATATTCATATTCGTTCCGGCCTTGCTACAGGGCGCTTTGCTTCGCGTAACAAAGCGTGGGCCGGAAGCGGTGGCCGCAATTTGTCTCTGGCGCGAGAGACGAAGTGCGGCGGCTGAAGTCGCGATGGTTCCGGCGAGCCTTTCCGCTCGTCACAGGGGCCTTCCTTTGGCGGTTTCGTGCCAGCGCGTGCCAATGCGCGAACACGAAAACCGAGGAGGTCCGCCAGCGGAGGATAGCTTGGTCAGTCCTCCGGGGGCCGCGCGTATAGGCCGTAACACCATCGTGCGAAGTCTTTACTTGGCACGAATGGCGAACGCGCTTGCCGCTTGCGGCATTCGCGAAAAGAAGTCGCCAAGCGTGCCGGGACGCCGGGATCTACCCGACCTCGCGGTGACTACCTCGTCTGCACTTTTTTCTCGTGCGGGCGGCCGCAGGGATCGGCGAAACCCCTGGCGTCCCTGCCGCCTTTCTTTTGGAGGCGGCACATTCAAACTCCGGCTCGGAAGAGCACGGGAATGCTGCCTCCTGCGCTCTTGGCTCGCTTCCCTCCGCAAAACAAATGGCCGGGACAAGCCCGGCCATGAGGAATTGCTGTGAGAAGGCGTTGCGCGCTGCTGGTCGGCGCGCAACTGAATCCTTACGGCCGCCAACCTGGCGGCGGGCCATAGCGCTCGATGGCGTCGACGAGTTCGCGATGACGGCGCGAGTCGTTGCGCATGGCGATGGCGGCGATCGCATGACCGGAAGGGATCAGCCACGCCGGCCAGAAAAACCAGCCGATGACAAAGCAGACCGCCCACAGGATCATGCTGAAAATCGCGGCAAAGGGCTGCCCGTTCAAAAGCAGGCCCAGCGGCGGCAGAAAGAAGGCAACAAAGTAGATCATCGGCGGGCCTCCTTCGGGTCCCGCGGAAGATGTAGGAAGCCGCACGTCTACCGCAAGGCAGCATTGAACCGTCGAAGGTGACGGCGCGTTGCCGGAAGGCTATCCCCTTGCGCCTTTGTGCCCGGAATCACCCACCCCGCATGCGCCGCGAAATCCTCGTCCCCCTCATCATCGCCACCGCGCTCTTCATGGAGAACGTGGACTCGAGCGTGATCGCCACCTCGCTGCCGGAAATCGCGCGCGACCTGAAGGTGGATCCGATCGGGCTGAAGCTGGCATTGACCTCCTATCTGCTCTCGCTCGCCGTGTTCATTCCGATCTCGGGCTGGATGGCCGACCGCTTCGGCGCGCGCACCGTGTTCCGCGCAGCGATCGTGATCTTCACACTCGGATCGCTCGCCTGCGGATTTGCGGTGTCGCTTGCCGATCTCGTGCTCTACCGCGTCATCCAGGGCATCGGCGGCGCGATGATGGTGCCGGTCGGCCGGCTCGTAATCCTCCGGCTCGTGCCGAAGCACGAACTGGTTTCCGCACTGGCCTGGCTCGTGGTGCCGGCGATGATCGGCCCGATGATCGGGCCGCCGCTCGGCGGCTTCATCACTACCTATTTCCACTGGCGCTGGATTTTCTGGATCAACATTCCGATCGGCATCATCGGCTTCTTGCTGGCGACGAAATACATCGACGACATCCGCGAGGACAAAGTGCCGCCGCTCGATGTCACGGGCTTCATCCTGTCCGGGATCGGCCTGACCGGCCTCGCCTTCGGATT
>CAUJKG010000041.1 GCA_963205465.1 Pseudomonadota bacterium
ACGCGCGGCAGCCGCGCCGTCCTGTTCGAGCGTGCGGGCATAAGCGGGAACGAACGCCGCCGCGAAAGCGCCTTCCGCGAAGATGGCGCGGAAATGGTTCGGCAGGCGGAAGGCGACGAAGAAGGCGTCGGCGATGGGCCCCGCACCGAGCACGGCCGCCATCACCACGTCGCGAAAAAATCCGGTAAGGCGCGACAGCAGCGTGAAGCCGCCGACCGTGAAAAAGCGCCGGATCATGCCGCGCGCCTGCTACTGGTTACGCGAGCGCCTCGCGCACCGCTGCGATCACGCGTTCCTGCGTCGGCTCGTCGAGATAAGGATGCATCGGCAGCGCGATCACTTCCGCCGCGAGCTTGTCCGTGACCGGCAGTCCGTTGCCCGAAACCGGATAACGCTTGTAGGGCTCCTGCCGGTGCAGGGGCTTCGGGTAATAGATCGCGGTCGGCACGCCGCGCGTCGAGAGGACGGCGGCGAGCGCGTCGCGTTTTTCGACTCGGATCGTGTATTGCGCCCATACCGAACCATAGCCTGACGCGACTTCCGGGACGATGGCAACGTCCTTCAATCCTTCGGCATAACGGGCCGCCACGCGATTGCGGGCCTCGATCTCGTCCGGGAAAATCTTGAGTTTCTCGATCAGGACCGCGGCCTGGATGGTGTCGAGGCGGCCGGTCATGCCGATGCGGATATTGTCGTATTTGTCGGCACCCTGCCCGTGCACCCGGACCGAACGCAGCACCTCGGCGATCTTGTCGTCGTCGGTAAAGACCGCGCCGCCGTCGCCGTAGCAGCCGAGGGGCTTCGCCGGAAAGAAACTCGTGGTGGTCAGGAGCGCCTGCGTGCCGACGCGCTTGCCTTTGTAAGTCGCGCCAAACGACTGCGCCGCATCGGAAATTACAAAAATGCCTTCCCGCTTCGCGATCGCCGCGATGCCGTCGAGATCGGCCGGCTGCCCGAACAGATCGACCGGGATGATCGCCTTCGGCTTGAGATCGCCGCGCTTCGTCTCAGCGATGGCGCGCTCTAAGCTGCCGAGATCGATGTTGAACGTCTTCTCCTCGACATCGACGAAAACCGGCGTCGCGCCGACCACGACCACCGCTTCCGCAGTCGCGGTAAAGGTGAAGGACGGACAGAACACCGCGTCGCCCGGGCCCACGCCTGTCGCCATCAGCGCCATGATGAGCGCGTCGGTGCCGTTCGAGCAGGAAATGACATGCCGCGCGCCGCAGAAAGCCGATAGATCGGCCTCGAGCTGCCGCACTTCGGGACCCATGATGAACTGGCAATGCGTGAGCACTTTACCGACCGCTTCGTCGATCGCGGTGCCAAGCCGCCGGCGCTGCGCGGCAATGTCGATGAAGGGAATGGGAGCCGCGTTGGAGCGCATGTGCTGGTTCACTTAAGAAAGAGCCTTTGAAAGAGTCTTCGATAATCAGCTGGCGACCTTGCGCGGTCCGCGGCGGAATGCCGGATGCGGATCGGCAAGACAACGGATGGCGATTTCGAGCGAGGCAACCCCCTCTTCACCGGTGACGGCCGGTTGCTTCACGCCGCGCACGGCATCGCAGAATGCGGTCAGTTCTGCACGCAAGGGCTCGGTGTGTCCGACCGACAAGTGGCGCATGCCGTAGGAGCCGTCCTTCTGGAAGCCGAAGCACTCCGTCACCGTTCGCGTAAGCAGATCCGCCATCACATATTTGTCGCGCGTTGCGACCTGCACGGTGCGCGCCTTGAACGGAGTCAGCCAGTTCGTGTTGATATGCGCGAGCACGCCGTTCGCGGTGCGGAATTGCAGGAGCGCGATATCCTCGCGCTCGGCGATGACCGAAGAAATCTGCGGCTGCACTTCCGCGATTTCGGATCCGGTGAACCAGCGGATCAGATCGATGTCATGCACAGCAAGATCGATCACCACGCCGACGTCCGACATGCGCGGCGGAAACGGTCCGACGCGGGTAATGCCGATGGAAAGAATCTCTTCGCCCGCGAGCGCCTGCTTCACCGCCTGCACCGCCGGATTGAAGCGCTCGACATGGCCGACCACGAGGGTCACGCCGTTGCGCGCGGCAGCAGTCACGATTTCCCGGCCTTGCTCGACCGTGGTCGCGATCGGCTTCTCGACCAGAAGATGCACGCCGGACTCGATCAGATCGAGCGCGATTTCATGATGCAGATGCGTGGGCGCGGCGATGACCACAGCATCGACCTTGCGCGCGACGAGTTCGCGGTGATCGGAGAACGCCTCCGCCCCTTCCGCCTGTCCCGCCGCCTGCGAAGCGCGGCCTGCATCCGGATCGGCAACGCCGACCAGTTCGACATTGGGAAGTTCCGAAAGCACGCGTGCGTGGTTGCGGCCCATGACGCCACCACCGACGACGCCAAGGCGAAGCATGCGTTCTTCGCCGGTTTGTTTGCTGCTCGGCACGAAGCACCCCTCACATCCCCGAAACGGGTGAGGCTGGATAGCCCGCGATCGCGAGTCCCGGGAACCCCTGAGGGCTCACAATTCATGTCCGCGGGTTACAAGGTATCCTATTCCGCTGCGGCTTTTGCGCCCGGCAGGTCGAGACCGGCAGAGAGCGTATCGTCGCGGAACGCTTTGACGCCGTCGAGCGAGAGATCGGCGGCGGTCTTGGTGCCGAGTGCCTTGAGCTTCTTCAGAATGTCGGCGGGTGCGGTGATGATATGCGCGCCCATCTCGTCCGCCTCGATCACGTTCCACACTTCGCGGGTCGAGGCCCAGATCACTTCGACATTCTTCGCCTCGTTAGCGCGCTTCACTGCAAGCGACACCGCGGGCTTGTAGTCGATGCCGAGATCGGCGAGCCGTCCGGCGAATACCGACGTGCAGCCCGGCGCATTGCCGGCGAGCGCCTCGGTCGCGCGTTCCACCTGCTCCTCGGTGCAAAGCACGGTGACGTTGATTTTCACGCCGTCCTTCGAAAGCGTGCGGATGGCGTCATAGAGCGTCTCGCCGCGCGTATTGATGACCGGCAGCTTCACGTAGACGTTCCTGCCCCAGGTGGTGATCAGGCGGGCCTGCGCGACCATTTCCGGAATGTCGTCGGAAAGCACCTCGAACGAGATATGGCGGTCGGGCACGGCAGCGACCAGTTCGCGCGCATACGCCTCGTAATCGGCGACGCCTGCCTTCTTGAGCAGCGACGGATTGGTCGTGAATCCCGCGATATGGCTCTGTTTGGCCATCTCCACGATCTGC
>CAUJKG010000042.1 GCA_963205465.1 Pseudomonadota bacterium
GACGGGCGGGTTGTTGTTCGGCGAGATCTCGACGAGATCGAGGCCGGCTTCGCGCGCCATCTGGAGTGCTTCGTGGGTCGGAACGGTCCCGCGGTTCTCGCCTTCGGCATCGATCAGCTGAACTTCGCGGACGCGGATTTCCTCGTTGGTGCGCGGACCGTCTTTCTGCACGGGCGCCGCGGCTCTCATAGGACGACGAATGGGGGCAGTCTCCTCTAGCTGTTAAAACAAACGCTGTGACGCCGGGACCAGAACCTTCAAGGGAAGGCCAGCCGTGACCGGCGAAGCAGCGGAAACATCGTGAGAAATGGACGGCGAGTCAACGTCCGGCTGGAAGCATAGCCTGCTTCGAAACCTCGCGGTACACCGCAAGCAGCCGCTCGGCGAAGGTCTCTTTCGAGAAATGCGAGGCGATCCACTCCCGTCCCCGCACGCCCATGGCCCGGCGGGCAGGCGCGCCCATGGCGAGCAGCTTGAAAAGGGTCTGGGCCAGTTCCGCCGCGTCGCCCGCGCGATAGAGCACGCCGGTCGCCCGGGTCTCCGCTACATAAGGTGCGGCGCGCACGATTTCATCCCCGTTTTCGGAATCGGAGACGGCCACGGGAACGCCCATGGCCTGCGCTTCCAGAATCGCGAGCCGATGGCCGCCCTGGCTCATCGAGGTGCACACCGCGATGTCGGCAAGCGAATAGGCCGAAAGCATATCGTCGCAATGACCGACGAAGCGGACGCGATCCGAAAGACCGGCCTGATGCACACCGTCCCAGACTTCGCCGGCATAGCCGGAGCGGCCGGGATGTTCGCCGGCACAGATGCAGAGAAAGTCTTTCAAGCCTGCCTCGTGCAGGCGGGAGGCGGCTTCGACCAGAACATGCGGGGCCTTCGGCCGGCTCAGGCGTCCGGGCAAAAGGATCACCCGGTCGTCCGGTGCGATGCCCCACTGGTTCGCAAGCAAGGCGCGTTTTCCCGGATCGACATTCGCCGGATTAAAGGCTTCGAAATCGATTGACTGCGGCACCACCGAGATTTTCTCGCGCGCGGTGCCGTAGCGTTGCTCGATCATCTTGGCGAGCCGCTCGCCCGGCGCAATCACGCGCGCTCCCCGCACCATGACGCTGTTGTAAAAGCGCTTGAGCGGGTTGCGTTCCGAGAAGCTGCCGTCATAGGTCGCGATGAACGGGATTTTGGAAATGCGTTGCGCAAGCAGGCAGCTCCAGGCCGGCGCGCGGCTTTGCGCATGCAAAAGGTCGGCGTTGAGATCGCGCGAAAGTTCGGCGAGCTTCTTCGCATTCGAAACGATCTGCGAAGGGTTCTTGGTGGCGACCGGAAGCTTGATGACGGTAGCACCCGCGCGCTCGGCGGCAGCCTGCAAGCGCCCGCCCTCGGAGACGATGATCGCGCGATGCTTGAGCCGCGTCAGCGCCTCGGCGATTTCGATCGTGTGATTGACGGTGCCGCCCGGCTGCAGGTCGGGGACGACCTGCACCACCGTCATGGGACGTTCGGCAAGATTGTTTGCGGGAATAGCCACGAATGGATTTCTAAAATCCGCTTGCGGCATTCGCAAGGCAACTTGCCTTCACTTCCCGGTCAGTTTAGCCCGGGCGCGATGGAAAACGATCAGCCGCAGTTTCTGGAGGCAGGCGCTGACCTCCGCCGCATCGCGATCCGCGAACGCCGGGGAACCTCGCCCGGCATTTTCTGGCTTGGCGGCTTCAAGTCCGACATGAAGGGCACCAAGGCCGCAGCCCTGGACGCGTATGCGGCGGCGTCGGGCCGTGCCTTCATTCGCTTCGACTATTCGGGACACGGCGAGTCGGGTGGAAATTTCGAAGACGGCACGATTTCGAAGTGGCTCGAGGAAAGCATTGCCGTTTTTGCCGGCCGCGCACGGGGTCCGCAGATCGTGGTCGGCTCGTCCATGGGCGGCTGGATGGCGCTTCTTCTGGCCCGCGCGCTTGCGGCAAATCCACGGCTCGCGCCGGAAGCAAGGCTCGCGGGTCTCGTTCTGATCGCGCCGGCGCCGGACTTCACCGAAGAACTGATGTGGAAGAATTTCTCACCCGAAATCCGGCGCGAAATCGAGACGGCCGGACAATGGCAGCGCCCTTCCGCTTATGGCGATGAGCCTTACGCCATCACGAAAGCCTTGATCGAAGACGGCCGCAATCATCTCGTGCTCGGCAAGCCGATCGAATTGAAATGCCCGGTGCGCATCCTGCAAGGCATGCTCGACCCCGACGTGCCCTGGCAGCACGCGATGCAACTGGTTTCCTGCCTTGCACAGGACGATGTTGCGTTGACTCTGATCAAGGACGGCGATCATCGCTTGTCGCGCTCCGAAGACATCGAGCGCTTGTTGAAGACGGTGGACGAACTCGCGGAAGAAGCCAGCCGTTAGGCGGCGTTCCACTCTGCGCGGACCGCGGCGTCGCTCTCGGTATTTTCTCGCGCTTCCTTCACCGCTGCGAATTCTTCTGGAGGCATCAATTGCGATGCCGCCCAGACCGCGGCTCCGCGCACCAGCGGCGATTCGTCGTCGAGGCGCGCCAGCACGTCCGGCAATAGCGACGACGATTGCGCATTGCCGATAGCAATCAGCACGTTGCGCACGAAGCGCTC
>CAUJKG010000043.1 GCA_963205465.1 Pseudomonadota bacterium
AAAGCGCCGGGCCACAACGACCCAGCGCTCCTCCAACAAAGCCGAGCCTGTTCTAGCTGCCGACGGCGTCTTTGACGCACTTGTTTGTGAAGCTGGTCTTGGCGGCACCGTTGAGCTTCTTGTCGGCCGCCTGCTTGTCGCAGGACGTCTTGGCGTCGGTTTCGCACTTCTTCAGGAAGCTGGTCTTCGCAGCGCCGTTGTACTTCTTTTCGACCGCTGTCGCATTGCAGCTAGCCTGCGCATTGGCGGCCGTGGCGGCAAAAGACAGCGCAAGCGCCAGAATGATCGTACGCATTTCGGTATTCCTCCATCGCCCCCGGAACGATTCCGGAGATGCGGGAGCATAGCGAAGGCAGAGATTGCGACCGGAAAATGACGCGACAAAAGTGGGCACTTTTGTACTTATGAAACCGCCCGTTCCGGCCTCCCCAGATACACTACGACGGCTGCAATCAGATCAAGAACCGCCGCCAGCATCAGCGCCTCGCGGTACCCGCCGAAGTAGTCGTGGAGCCACCCGAACATCGCCGGTCCCAGCGCCGAGGCAAAGCCGATGCACATCCAGCAGACACCGTAAATAGAAGCAAAAACGCCTGCGCCGAACTCCTGCCGGACAATGATGGGGGAAAGCGTTGTCACGTTGCCGGTGGTCAGGCCGTAAGCGAGGCTCGCAGTGATCAGCATCCAGGCCGCCGGGACGGCGGCAATTGCCCCGAGCGATAAGGCTGCAACAAATAGCACCGCCGCCGTGGTAATCCGAAGGTCGACGTGATCGGCCCAGCGCGCCAGCGCGACGCGGCCCAAAAAAGCTGCCACCGCCGTAATCGAAACGATGAACGCGGCGCCGGCGGCCCCCAGCGCGGGCACAGCAAGCGTCACGTGATGGGTCAAAAATCCCATCTGCACGCCCAGTCCGAGCGCAAAGGCAATCACCACGCTGACAAACGCGGTCGTGCGGAGCGCTTCACTCCTGCTCCAGACTCTTACCGGCTTGTCGTCGGACTTCGGCGCGGACGGTTCACCGTCAGGATGCAGTCCCATATCGGCCGGCGATTTCCTGAGCACGAATATGGCCAGCGGAAGGATAACAATGAGTGCTGCGGCCGCGCTCCACATCATCGCCTGTTCGAGGCCGAGACGGGAGATCGCGAAAATCAGAAGCGGCGTGGAAGTCATTCCGCCAATCGAGGCGCCAAGCATGGCGGTCGATATGGCCCTGCCTTGATGCCGCTCGAACCACGGTGAAAGCGTAGCCGATAGTGTCGTCACCGAAATGCAGGAGAAACCAAGTCCCGAAAGGGAAAATGCTGCAAAGACGTGCCAGGGCTCTCGCACCTGCCCGATAAAAAATACACCAGAGGCAATAAGCAGCGCGCCCAGCGCAATGATCGGCCGCGGTCCATATTTGCCGACCGCTGGTCCGGTGATGGCCGAGGCAACGGAGGAGAGCAACACAGATACGGTAATTGCGGACGAAATCGAACCAACCGACCATCCGTGCAGTTCAGCGATCGCGTGGAGATAAACGCCGATCCCGAAGACGCCCAGACCCCAACTGAACACCGCAATAAGCAGACAGGCGGCGACCATCCACCAGCCATAAAAAATCCGGCCCGCCATATCATCAACACCCCACAGGAGTGCTCACGTATAAACGGGTTCGCGTCCACGGGCGATGCCGTGATTTACTGCTTTAGAGTGATATCGCGAGGCTACGTTGGAAGCCGTTCGGAACGTCAGTGAAGCGTACCGTTCGCTTTCGAGCCGGCGTCCAACAAGCGATCGGTCGGCGGGATGTCCTCGATCCGATCGTAGTGCTGACTGATATCCTTCCATACCCGCGCGATGCGCGCCCACTCTACGCGAGCCTCTTGCGGCAAAGCCGGATCATTGGCCTTGTTGACCGCTTCGACCGCACTGGCGTGGCAATATTCGAGGACTCTCATGGTGGCCTAACGCGGCTCCTGTCCGCGTTGTTCCTTTGCGCGCTTTGTAATCGACACACAAATAAACCTCTCGTGAGCGGGAACTGATGTCTTGCGGATGAATTATATGCCTGTCGAACAACGCCTCCTCCCCCCGGGCGATCGGCAACCAAACCCGGAGAGCGCCTCGCCTCCGGGTTTCCTTTTTCGGGTGGCGATGGAGGCTGCACGATGTCTTTGGGCACGATCCTTCTGATCGTTTTGATCATTATTTTGCTGGGCGGTTTTTCCGGTTTTGGCGGCGGCCCGTTCTACGGCACCGGCTATTACGGCGGCGGCGGCCTTGGTCTGGTGATCGTAATCTTGCTGATATTGGTCCTGATGGGGCGTATCTGACCTGCCCATGCGAAGAAATGCCCCGTAGGGTAAAGCCTGCTGGGCATTTTTTGCATTTTATGGGGCTTGCGCGGGAACTTATTGGCCTGTGGAACGTTCGCGCATGCACGCTTTGGGGACCGACAGGAATTGAATTCCGCTGAGCACTTCACCGCAATGCACCCGGATGACGGGCGGTACGGGCTGCTGCTCGATGCCATCGCCGATTATGCGATCTATATGCTCGACCCAAACGGAACGGTTGCGAGCTGGAACGCCGGAGCCCAGCGCATCAAAGGGTACAAGGCTGGCGAAATCATTGGTGAGAATTTCTCCCGGTTCTACAGTGATGAGGATCGTGCAAACGCCCACCCGCAACGGGCGCTCGCCGCGGCCGCAGAGCACGGCAGCTTCAAATCTGAAGGTTGGCGCATCCGGAAGGATGGCACCCGATTCTGGGCACACGCGGTCTTTGATGCCATGCGCGACGGCACCGGGAAGCTCATTGGCTTCGCGAACGTTACCCGCGACCTGACCGAGCGCAAGACTACACAGGACGCGCTTCGTCAAAGCGAGCAACAATTCCGTCTGCTTGTCGAAGGCGTCACGGATTACGCAATCTATATGCTTGATCCCACCGGCCGCGTGGCGAGCTGGAATACGGGCGCCGAGCGCATCAAGGGCTACAAAGCCTCGGAAATACTCGGCCAGCACTTTTCGCGCTTTTATACCGAAGAAGACCGGCTCGCCGGTGCGCCGGAAAAAGCGCTGGAGACGGCAATTCGCGAAGGCCGTTTCGAAAAGGAGTCCTATCGGCTGCGCAAAGACGGTTCGAAGTTCATCGCTCACATCGTGATCGATCCGATATTCGACGAGCGGCGCGGTGTGATCGGTTTTGCGAAAATCACACGCGACATTACCGAGCGCGAGGAGAGCCGGCTGGCGCTGGAGCGCACCCGCGAGCAGCTATTCCACTCGCAAAAGATGGAAGCGATCGGAAAGCTCACCGGAGGCGTCGCGCACGACTTCAACAACCTTCTCATGGTAATCCAGAGCAGTCTGGAACTTCTGCGCAAGCGCACGCCGGATAACGCGCAAATCACTCCGCTCATTCAGAACGCCTTGCGTGCAACCGAGCGCGGTTCGGCGCTGACGCAGCGAATGCTTGCCTTTGCCCGGCGGCAGGACATTGAAAAACGCGTCATCGACATGCCCCGGCTCATCGCCGACACGAGAGAGCTATTGCAGCGTTCGCTTGGCCCCGCCTTCAATGTCGTGGCGGAGTTCGACGGCAAAATCCCGAACGTGCTCGCGGACCCGAACCAGCTGGAAAGCGCCCTCCTCAACCTTGCCTTCAACGCGCGAGATGCCATGCCCGACGGCGGATTGATTGCGATCACGCTGCGCGGTTCGCGCAATCCTGCATCCGATCTTCCGAGTGGCGACTATGTTTCGATCGCCATGAAAGATTCCGGCCACGGCATGGATGCCGATACGCTCCGGCAAGCCGCCGACCCGTTTTTTACCACCAAGGGTATTGGCAAAGGGACCGGGCTCGGTCTCTCCATGGTGCAAGGAATGGCCGAGCAGGCAGGCGGCGCGTTTCGGCTGACCAGTCAGCCTGGCGCCGGCACGACCGCCGAAATCCTGCTTCCCGTAGCGAACAGCGATGTCACGGACGAGAAAGAAAAACAGAGCACGGCGGACACCGCATCCCGGCCTTTGGTGATTGTCGCGGTCGATGACGACAGCCTTGTTTTGATGAACACGACCGCCATGCTCGAAGATCTTGGCCATACCGTGCTCGAAGCAAGTTCGGCGCGGGAAGCGCTCGAGCTGTTGCGAAACACGAAGGTAGACCTGGTCATCACCGACCACGCCATGCCAGGCACCACGGGGCTGCAACTTGCCAAGACGATCCTTGCCGAACAGCCGAACCTGCCGATCCTGCTTGCGACCGGATACGCGGAACTCGATCCCGACGCGGGCATCCAGCTTCCGCGACTGGGCAAACCGTTTCTTCAGAACGACCTGAAAGCGGCAATGGAAAAGGCGATGAAGCGATAGCCTATTGGTGACCGGGGCAGCGCTGGGCGCGAAGCGCTTCCTGCGCCGCAGCGCGCCGATACGCGGTCGCCGAAAGGTCACTGGCCATCTGCGCGAACTCATTGCAGCGGGCTTCCGCTGTCGTGGTCACCGGACCCTGGTTCGGACCAACCTGGGCACAGCCAGCCAGAATCAGGGCGAGCCCCGCCACTCCAAACCATCTCATATTCGAAACTTCCTCAGCCTTGCGGAGGGGAATTAGCCGCTCGCGCCCGCACCCGTCGCCGCGGCATGGCGTCCCTTACCCAACAAACTTGTTACTCGACCTGGGCCGGAGAGGTTTTATCATTTTGAATCTCGAAAAACCGAGTCCCACGCGACAAACATGCTCCTCCCCGGCCCTGACCACCCGATCACGATCGTCCGTGAACCTCATATGGTACGTGTCGTATTCAACGGCGCGGTCATCGCCGAGACTTCGCGGGCCTTGCGCCTCGCCGAAGCCTCTTATCGGCCGGTCCTCTATCTACCGCGCGAAGATGCGCGCATGGAATATTTTACTCAGACCGACCACCAAACCAGCTGTCCCTATAAAGGAAAAGCTTCGTACTTCACGCTGGAAGTTGGTGGAAAACGCAGTGAAAACGCCGTCTGGTCTTATGAGACGCCGTTTGCGGCTGTTGCCGAGATTGCCGGCGCGCTTGCATTTTATCCGCAACGCGTGGATTTCATCGAGATCGAATGATGCTCCGAGCAGATCGCGCTCGCGGCATTTCGCGGGTTTTGCTACATTCGGCGAACCATCACCGCTCGGGCGCCACATCCTGGAAACTGCCATGAAAACATTTACTACAACTGCTGCCGCGTTCTTTCTGAGCTGCGCATTTGTTTCCCCGGTATTTGCGTTCGGGGCGGTTGCTACCGCGGTACCCGCGGACGTCGCGCGAGACGGCTATTCCAGCGGAATCTCCTACAACTTCAAGACCGCACGTGAGGCAGAAGACCGCGCGCTGCAGGAGTGCCAGACAACCCAGGACGCCCCGGCAGAAACGAAGAAGCTGTGCCGGGTTATTCAGTCTTTCGAAAATCAATGCGTTGCCGTGGCCCTCGACCCGCAAGCTGGAACCCCCGGAGCCGGATGGGCATTGGGCGATACCCTAGCGCTGGCGCGCAGCAACGCGCTCCAGCGCTGCGAGGATACCGCAGGCAACGATCGCCGCGGCGAATGCCGGATAACGGCGGAAGGCTGCGACGGCCGGGCGAAATAGCCGCCGTCGTCCGGATACGCCGCGCAGTTGCGCGTACCCTGCCGGTATCGAGCATTTTCGCGTCTTTGCTCCTGAATTCGCGGAAGCAGACAGGAACCTCCACACTGCATGCGCGTTAGACGAACCAGAAGCGACTTACTCCTTCTGGGGCCAGCGCCATGCGTGACGTACTTACGCTCTATCCACGGTTTCTCATTTTCAGCGCAGTCATGGCCGCGTTCCTGCTGCTCGTCGCGCTGATGCCGTCGTCAGGCGGCGCCAACGCGACCGCTATCTCGAACCCGGTGCAGACTTCCGCGACCGATACGAGCCAAAAGCTAGAAACGGGTGACTGCCGCATAAACCAACATGCATACGCCCCCACATGCACCATGCGGGGGCGTACTATTCGCGTGATCAACTTCTGAGTGGATCAGATACCGGAAAGATGCTTCTCGGGATCGACGGGGTTGGAGCCTTTGCGGATTTCGAAGTGTAGCTGCGGAGAGGTCACGCCGCCGGTCTGTCCAGCCTTCGCGATGACTTCGCCACGCTTGATCTTTTGATCCTTCTTCACATCGATCGCGCCGAGATGCGCATAGGCGGTAACCCAGTTGTCCGCATGGCGGATCAGCACGAGGTTCCCGAAACCTTTCAACTCATTACCGGCGTAGGCGACAACACCGTCTTCGGCGGCGCGGATCGCCGTACCTTCCGGCACGGAAACATTGATCCCATCGTTTTGCTGCCCGTTGGGTTTCCGGCCGTAAGCGGAAAGAATGCGTCCACGAACCGGCCAATGGAACGCCGGCCCGGCGTTCGGTGTGCGCTGCGGCGCATCGTTCACCGCCGGCGCAACATTCGGGCGCACGACGCCGACACTTTCCGGAGCGGGCACGTTCTCGTTATGCGCCGTTTGCTGCGGCGGCGTTTGCGGCACGGTCTGTACCGCGCGCTGCGGCTGCGCCTTGGGCTGCTGCGGGGCCGCCGCCGGAGGTGTTGCCGCGACCGGCGCCACACCCGGAATGCGAACCTGCTGCCCGATGCGAAGCTGGGTCGCGAGCGTCAGGTTGTTCGCCTTCGCGATCGCCTGGGGACTTACCTTGTATTTGCGCGACAAGGAGAAGATCGTTTCGCCAGCCGTTGCCGTATGGATGCCCGTCTGTGCTGGGCGTGCCGGGACGATCTGCGTATTTGCGGTACGATGTCCCGGAATGACGAGACGCTGTCCCGGCCGGATCGTGTTCGCGCTCTGCAGGTTGTTGGCGCGCAGGATGGCATCGGCCGGAACGTTATGTTTGCGCGAGAGCGAATACACGGTTTCGCCGCGCTGCACGATAATGGCGCGGCTATTGTCCTTGCTCAAGTCGTTGGCGTTCACCGCCGCGGTCGTGCGCGGCGCGTTCAGTTTATTGTTTTGGGCGCGCGGAGGTTGCGCGGCCGGAACCGTTGCGGGGCGATAGGTCGCTACAGGCGGCTGCTGCGGATTATGCAGCGGCTGCGTTTCGACCTGCGAGCGCGGCGGCAGTTGATGCCCCGGAATTTGCGCCTGATTACTTGGCGCCTGCTGCGGGATCGACGCCGTCGTATCCTGCCGGTTCTGGAAGGGATTGGAGTCGAACCGCGTTACGTCGGTGCTGCAGGCAGCAGCAAAGGCGCCAATGGCGGCGACAGCGGCACAGCGGGCAAGCAAAGCTCCCCGGAAGCGCGAAAGATTGGTACGCATCACTACTCACTCAGACGCAACAACACGCCTCACGAATTAGCGAAGTCGGGTAAACGCGGACTTAAGAAAAACGGCGCAGGCATGAAAATTCGCAAGCGCGTCTGCGGTTTGCGTGGTTAGAGCGCCACGGCCTTCCCCTCGACCAGGGGCACGAAGCGAACCGACATGAGGTCGAGATGGTCGATTTTGCCGCCGGATTTCGTGAACAACCGGAGTGCCTGCACGCCCGCTTTGGGGCCGACCGGGGCGATCAACCGGCCGTTATCGGCCAGTTGATCGAACAGCGGCGACGGGACTGCTTCCGTCGCTGCCGTAACGATAATCCTGTCGAATGGCGCTTCGTCAGGCGCGCCAAAGCTGCCATCGGCAACGCGAACCGTCACGTTTTTCAACCCGAGCACGCGAAGGCGCGCTGAAGCGAGATCGGCGAGCGTGCGATAACGCTCGATCGTCACGACCCATTTCGCGAGCATGCCGAGGATCGCGGCCTGATAGCCGGAGCCGGTCCCGAGTTCCAATACTTTGTGCTGAGGGCCGACATCGAGCGCTTCGGTCATGGTAGCGACCACGAACGGCTGGCTTATCGTCTGCCCGCAATCGATCGGCAGCGCCTGGTCGGCATAGGCAACGTTCGCATGCTCGGCCTCGACGAAAATCTCCCGCGGCACCTGCTCAAGCGCGCGCAGCACTTTGAGATCGCGAATCCCGCGGCTACGCAAAGAGAGCAAGAACTCCATGCGCGCTTCCGCGTTCTTGCGTTCGAACTCCTCATCGCGCCGGTTGCGGTCGGCCATCCGCTCGAAGCTCCGTGATCGCTAGTTCGTCAATTCGCTATCGTCGAACATCGCAGCGAGTTTGGTCATAAACGGCCGGTCCGTGAGATCGATCCGGAGCGGGGTCACCGATATCTTCTTTTGCTCAATTGCCGAAAGATCGCTGCCGTCCGCATAGGTGCGCTTGATGCGTTGGAATCCGATCCAGTAGTACGGGAATCCGCGCCCGTCCCGGCGCTCGTCCACGAGCAGCAATTCGGCATCGCGGCGGCCCTGTGTGGTGATGGCCACGCCCTCTACATCCTCCGGCGGACAATCGGGGAAGTTGATGTTCAGGAGAACCCCGACCGGAAGACCCTGCACGAGAATTTTCCGGATCAGGTCAGGCGCGAGCGCTTCGACAGTATCATAGGTAAGCTGGTCTCGCGTCTGCGGGCCGTAAGCCTGGCTGAGCGCCATGGCCTGGATGCCGAGAATGGTTCCTTCCATGGCGCCCGCGACCGTACCAGAATAGATCACGTCCTCCGCAAGGTTCTGCCCGCGATTGATGCCGGATAGAATGAGGTCGGGCCGCTTGTCTTCCAGCACATGACGGACGCCCATGATGACACAGTCGGTGGGCGTGCCTTTCACGGCGAAGCGCTTTTCAGCAACCTTGCGCAGGCGGAGCGGGTCGGACAGCGAAAGCGAATGCGACACGCCGGACTGATCGAATTCCGGCGCGACGATCCATACGTCGTCCGAGAGCTGCTTTGCGATCCGCGCCAGCGCATCGAGACCGGGCGAATGAATTCCGTCGTCGTTGGTAACGAGAATGCGCAACGTCAATTTGCCTTCATGATTTTCGTAATGCCGCCCATATAGGGCTTCAAGGCTTCCGGGATTGTGACGGAGCCGTCTTCATTCTGATAGTTTTCAAGGACGGCGATCAGTGCACGGCCGACCGCGACGCCGGACCCGTTCAGCGTATGCACGTAGCGCGGGCCCTTCGCATCTTTCGGGCGATAGCGCGCGTTCATGCGCCGGGCCTGGAAATCACCGCAGTTCGAACAGGACGAAATCTCGCGATAGGTGTTTTCGCCGGGCAGCCAGACCTCGATGTCGTAGGTCTTCTGCGAGGCAAAACCCATGTCGCCGGTGCAGAGCGTCATCACGCGGTAATGCAGGCCGAGTTTCTGCAAGACCTTCTCGGCGGAGCTCAGCATACGCTCGTGTTCTTCGGCGCTCTGTTCGGGCGTCGTGATTGAGACCAGTTCGACCTTGGTGAACTGGTGTTGGCGGATCATGCCGCGCGTGTCTTTGCCCGCGGCACCGGCTTCCGCGCGGAAGCACGGCGTGCAAGCGGTCAACCGCATCGGCAACTTGGCATCGTCGATGATTTCGCCGCTCGCAAGATTGGTGAGCGGCACCTCCGCCGTCGGGATGAGCCAGAAATCCTCGCCTGCGCGGAACTGGTCATCTCTGAATTTCGGCAACTGCGCCGTGCCGTACATCGCCGCATCCCTGACGAGCACTGGCGGGTTCACTTCGGTGTAGCCATGCTCGGCTGTGTGCGTATCGAGAAAGAGTTGCGCCAGCGCGCGCTCGAGCCGCGCCAGCGCGCCCTTCAGCACAACGAAACGCGCGCCGGAAATCTTCGACGCCGCCTCGAAATCCATCAGCCCGAGCGCCTCGCCGATTTCGAAGTGCAACTTTGGTTTGAAGGAGATCGGCGGCTTCTCGCCATGCCGGCGATATTCCACGTTGCCGGTTTCGTCCTTGCCATCCGGCACGTCTGCAGCTGGAAGGTTCGGGATCGACGCGAGAATTTCGTCGAGCCGCCGCTCGATTTCCTGCTGCTCGCTTTCGAGTTTCGGCATCTCGTCCTTGATGCCGGCGACCTCGGCCATCAGGGTCTGCGCCCGCACTTCGTCTTTGGCTTTCTTGGCTTCGCCGACTTCTCTGGAAACGGCGTTGCGGCGCTCCTGCATGGTCTGCAGCTTCGCAATAACTGCGCGGCGCTTTTCGTCGAGCGCAATCAGATCGGGCGAGCCTGCGCTCAGGCCGCGACGCGCCAGCGCCCTGTCAAATTCCGCGGGATTGTCCCGTATCCACTTAATGTCGTGCATTTTCAGTCCTGCGTAACGTTCTTTGATTACGCACGATTTTTCTACTTAAAGCGATAGTTGAAGTTACGTGCTGGACGGACTGGCGGGAGGCGCCGTCAGATCGGTCGAAGGCGAAGAATTCGCGGCATCCGTTTCCGTCTGCGCCGCTGCCCGCTTCTTTTCCGCCGCTGCCACCAGCCAGATCGAGGCTTCGTAAAGGAGCAAGGTTGGCACCGCAAGCGCAAGCTGTGAAATCACGTCCGGCGGCGTCAGCACCGCCGCGATGATGAAGACCCCCACAATCGCATAACGGCGCATCTGCCGGAGCCAGGCCGCGGTCACGACGCCGATCCGGGCGAGCAGCGTCAGAATTACGGGAAGCTGGAAGCAGATCCCGAAAGCAAAGATCAGCCCCATGATGAGCGAGAGGTATTCGGAGACACGCGGCAGGAGCTTGATCTCCGGCCCGCCGCCGAGCTGCTGCATACCGATGAAGAAACCCATCGCAAGCGGCATCGCCAGGAAATAGACGAAGGCAGCACCCAACAGGAAGCAGAAGGGCGTGGCGATCAGATAAGGGAGAAAGGCGCCCTTCTCGTGCTTGTAAAGTCCGGGCGCAACGAAGGCGTAGATCTGGGCCGCGATCACGGGAAACGAAAGGAACGCCGCACCGAAGATCGCAAGCTTGATCTGCGTGATCAGGAATTCTTGCGGCGCCGTATAGATCAGCTCGATCTTCGCATCGGCACCGGCGGCAAGCTGATAGGGAAACAGCAGGATATTGTAGATATATCGCGCGCCGGCGAAGCAGATGATCATCATCACGATGAAAGCAAGCAGCGATTTGATCAGCCGCGAACGCAACTCGACCAAATGCTCCATCAACGGAGCTTTGCTGGCATCGATATCGTCCTGGCTCATGCGCCCGTTCCTTGCTTGGGCGTGGCCTCGTTGACCGTATCGGCCGAGGTCGTTGCTGACGGCGCGATCGGTGCTGGCTCAATGTTCACGGGTTCGGCCTGCGGCGGTGCAGGAACGGCGGCATCGATCTGGGCATCGGGAGCGGCCGGCGGCTGCGGAGCATCGATCGATTTCTGAATCTCGCTTTCAATCGACTGCATCGGGTTCTGAATTGCGTTCTGCGCCGTCGACGCAAGGTTCTCCGCCTGCTTCTTCAGGTCTGCAAGCTCGGCATCCCGCATCGCGTCCTGAAACTGGCCCTGAAACTCGTTGGCCATCGAGCGCACCTTCGACATCATCGAGCCGAGCGCACGAAGGACCTTCGGCAGATCCTTCGGCCCGATCACCACGAGCGCGACGATCCCGATTACGAGAAGCTCACTCCAACCGATATCGAACATGTAGCTGCCACCTCACCGCGGCCAGATTGCAGTCCGCGCAAGGCACCGCAAGCGAGCGGCGTCAGCCGACCTTTTGATCGTCGGTGCGGCGCACCACCGGCGGGGTTTGCTCGATCGTCTTCGGCGGCGTCTGGGCGGCCGCAGGCTCTTCATCCTGCATGCCCTTCTTGAACGCCTTGATGCCCTTCGCGGCATCGCCCATCAGCTCGGAAATCTTGCCGCGACCGAACAGCAGCAACACGATCACCGCGACGACAAGCCAATGCCAGATACTCAAACCACCCATGGAATCCTCCGCTGGCAGGTTAGCTCAGAAGCCGCCAAGACCAGCCAAATTTCGTTACTTTGCATGAACCTAGGGCCGCGAAGCGGCAAAAACAAGAACTTCGGCCGGGTCTATCTGAACTCCGACATCCTCACCCGCTTCGCGGTTAACAGGCTCCCGTATCCGCGCCAATACAGGCTCATCGAGCCCCGGCATGATGATTTCCAGGAGGTTCACCTCGCCGACAAAGCGGTGCGCGACAATCCGTCCGGGCAATCCTTCGCCTGCCCGCAGCAGTCTGAAGGCTTGCGGGCGGATGCAAACCACCGCTTCTCCTTCTCCCACGGATTCCGCCGGAAAAGTTCCAAGCGGCGTCTCTACGTGTCCGCGATGGGCCCAGGCGGTCAGTTCGTTCATCTCGCAGAAGAACCGTGCAGCGAAGAGGCTTTGGGGGCGGCGGTATATTAACTCGGGATCGCCGATTTCAACGACGCGTCCCTGATTTAATAGGGCGACACGATCCCCCATGCGCATCGCTTCCTCGGCATCGTGAGTCACGACGACGCAAGTCGCCCTCGCTTCGCGCAGGATCGCGAGCGTTTCTCCCCGCACCGCATCGCGTAGCCGGCTGTCCAGCCCCGAAAAGGGCTCATCCATCAGGATCACGGCCGGACGGGGCGCAATGGTTCGCGCCAGCGCGACGCGCTGCTGTTCTCCACCCGACAACATATGCGGGTATTCCGCGACGCGCGTTCCAAGTCCCACGCGCTCGAGTGAGTGCGAAGCCTGACGCTCCGCGTCGGCACGTGACAGACCGCGCAGGCCAAAGCGCACGTTCTGCAGGTTGGTCATGTGCGGAAAGAGCGCGTGGTCCTGAAACATGAGGCCAATGCCGCGGCTCTCCGGCGGCACGAAGCGATCCGGCCCCGCGATCTCCCGGCCGTCGAGCAGCACCCGGCCGGAGGACGGTGTTTCCAGGCCCGCCGCAAGACGCAGCAGCGTGGTTTTCCCGCAACCCGAAGGCCCTACGAGACTGACCACCTCGCCCGGCTCGACGGACAGCGTAATGCCGCGAACGGACTCGCCCACGCCATAAGAGTGGTGCACGTCCTCGAACGCGAGATGAGCCGCGATCGATACGGGGGCCGGTGTTCTGGAAACGATACGAGACGCCATAACAGCCAGAAACTAGCCGTTTGCTCGCGATTAGTCCCGCTACTTGCCGCTTTCCGGATCGAGTTCCGGGTCGCCTTCTTCGAGCGGCTCTTCGTCGTCGCGCAGCGTCGTAAGATCGTTCGGGATCGGCACCGCAAATCCGGCCGGCAGACGGTCTTCCAGGAAGCCCGCGCCCTTGAGTTCTTCGAGCCCCGGAAGATCGGAAATCTCATTGAGGCCGAAGTGGATCAGAAACTGCTCGGTGGTTCCATACGTTACCGGGCGGCCCGGCACCTTGCGGCGTCCGCGCAGACGAACCCAACCCATTTCAATCAACGCGTCCAGCGTACCTTTGCTGATGGTCACGCCACGAATTTCCTCGATCTCGGCGCGTGTCACCGGCTGGTGATAGGCCACGATCGCAAGCGTCTCGATCGCGGCGCGGGACAGCTTCTTCGGCGCCGGAGCATCCTTGGCGATACGATGGCTCAAATCGGAAGCCGTGCGCAGCGCCCATTTCCCGGCGACACGCACGAGATTGACCCCACGCGCGGCATAATGATCGGCCAGCCGGTCTAGCTCGGCTTTGAGATCGGCGTCTTCCGGAAGCCGCGACTTCAGGAGGTTTTCGTCCACCGGCTCGGTGGCGGCAAACAGGATTGCTTCCAGGACGCGCTGGTTTTCGTCGGATTGCACTTCGGGTTCAGCACCCACGATCGAAAGCGGTTTGCGCAACGCGGTCACTGTTTGGTCTCCACTACATGTAATTCCGGTCTCGGTTCAGCCCTGCGCTTCAGCCAGAGCGGAGCAAAGGCTGATTCCTGCTGGAGTTCGAGATGTCCTTCTTTGACCATCTCGAGCGAAGCCGAGAAGCTCGATGCCAGCACGGTCGGACGCATCGCGGGCTCAACCAGATATTCGATCAAAAACGAATCAAGCCTGGTCCAGTCTTGGCTCTTACCGACCAGCCGTTCAAGCTGCTCGCGCGCCTCTTTCAGCGACCACACGACCCGCTGCTTCACGGTGTGATGGGAGAGCGCCTTGGTCTGGCGCTGCCGCGCATAAGCGGAAAGCAGGTCATAAATCGTGGCGGTGTATTGCTGCGGCTGCAGCGATTCCACCTCTTCGGGCATGCCGCGGCCGAAGAATTCGGAACCGAGCTTGTCACGGGTCATCAGCCCCGCGCCGGCGCGGCGGATGGCCTCCAGATGTTGCAGACGTGCGGCCAGGTCGGCTGCCAAGTCAGCTGCCGAGGGTTCCTCGGGCGCGTGGGCTTCCGGCAACAACAGACGCGACTTCAAATAAGCCAGCCAGGCCGCCATCACGAGATAGTCGGCCGCCACTTCGATACGAAGGTCGCGCGCGCGCTGGATGAATTCGAGATACTGCTCGG
>CAUJKG010000044.1 GCA_963205465.1 Pseudomonadota bacterium
CCATAGGCCAGCACCTGCGTGCCGCCGGCATTGGTCGAAAGATTGCCGCCGATGGTGCAGGAGCCTTCTGCGCCGAGCGAAAGCGGAAACAGCCGGTCCGCTTTGCTGGCTGCTTCCTGCGCGTGTTGCAGGATCACGCCGCTTTCGACCGTCATGGTGTTCGCCTTTGCGTCCACTTCGCGGATTTTGTTGAGCCGCGCGGTTGAAAGGATGATCGCATGTCTATCGAAGGAAACCTGCCCGCCGACGAGGCCGGTATTGCCACCCTGGGGCACGATCGGAGTTTTGGTTTTGTTGGCGAGTTGCAGGACCTGCGCGACTTCTTCCGCGCTGCCGGGCTTCAGCACGATCGCCGCCTTGCCCTGATAGAGATCGCGCTGCTCGCGCAGGAACGGCGTCATCTCTTCGCCGCGAACCGCGTTCTTCTCGCCGACGATCTCGATGAAGCGTGACAGCAGCGCTTCGGTGGATGGCTTGGCGGGTTTTTTCTTAGCGGATTTCTTGGCGGCTTTTTTGGCCTTCTTTTTCGTTTTCATCGTGGAGCTGCGGCGCGCTTGAGTCGGTCCCGGATGGCTTCGCCGAGACCTATACCCGGAATGGGAGCCACCGCAATTGTCCCGGCCCCGGTCGCGTCGAGTGCGCGCAGATAAGCATAGAGATTGCTGGCGGCCTCGGTGAGATCGCCGCGCGCGGAGAGATTCCGGATGGTGCGCGCCTGTTCCGAACCGGCGGGAAGCGCGCCGAATGCGAGCAAGGCTTCGCCCTTGCGCACGTCGCTCGCGTCGAGCCGGATCCGCGCTTTCGGTGCATAGTGCGAGGTCATCATGCCCGGCGCGGAAACTTCGTCCGTCGCAGCAGCAGCGAGCGGTCCGGTAATCTTCTCGATTTCTTCGCGTGCGACACCGCCGCTGCGCAGGAGTCGCGGCGTTTCGCGCGAGCAATCGACGATGGTGGATTCGATGCCGCCTTCGCTCGCGCCCCCGTCGAGGATCAAGTCGATTTTTCCCGTTAAATCCTCCGCGACGTGCCCGGCGGTTGTCGGCGAAACATGGCCGGAGCGGTTTGCGCTGGGCGCAACGACGGGAAAATCGACGGCCGCCAGCAATTCGCGCGCGACTGGATGCGACGGCATGCGGATCGCGACCGTGTCTAACCCCGCGCGCGCGAGTTCGCAGGTGCCTTCGTTCTGGTTCGCTTTAACGACGATGGTGAGCGGCCCCGGCCAGAACGCTTCGGCCAGCGATAGCGCTGTCGCGTTGAAATCGCCGAGCCGCTTTGCCGCGTCGAGCCCGTGGACATGCGCGATCAGCGGATTGAACGACGGGCGTCCCTTGGCGGCATAGAGTGCGGCGACCGCGCGCGGATCGTCGGCGCGCGCGCCGAGGCCGTAGACCGTCTCGGTCGGGAAGGCCACGAGCCCGCCCGCGCGCAGCACGGCCGCGGCGTCGGCAATTGCCGCAACGTCCGCCGCGAGAATCCGGGTCTGTTTTTTTTCCTTGTCACCGCTCACGTTGACGGGTCCGGCTACCTTGGCCACTGTAATTGCAGGACGGCCGGTATGGCCCCGGCGGGCGCGGAAGCGCAAGCGCCGCCTTCAAGAATATCCAGCGGAGTAAGACATGAGCTATCGCGCCCCGGTTTCCGAGACGATGTTCTTCCTCGAACACGCGACCAGCCTCAACGAAATCGCGGGCAAGGGCGCGCAAGCCGACCTCTCGCTCGATCTCGTGCAATCGGTGCTGGAAGAGGCGGGGAAATTTGCCGCCGAGCGGCTCGCGCCCCTCAATCGGCCGGCCGATCAGGTCGGCTCCAAGCTCGTGAACGGCACGGTGGTGACGCCGCCGGGCTGGAAGGAAGCCTATCGCGACTGGACCGCAGCGGGCTGGAATGGCCTCGGCGCGCCGGTCGAATATGGCGGGCAGGGGCTGCCGGTTACGGTCAGCATGGCTGCGTTCGAATTCTGGAGTGCGGCAGCGATGTCCTTCGGGCTCTGCCCGCTTCTGACCTTCGCCGGCATCGATGCGCTGGAAGCGCACGGCTCGGAAGAACTGAAGCAGACCTATCTCGCCAAAATGGTGAGCGGCGAATGGAACGGCACTATGCAGCTCACCGAGCCGCAATCAGGTTCGGATCTCGCCAACCTGCGCACCAAGGCGGTGAAGCAGCCGGACGGCAGCTACAAGATTTCCGGCACCAAGATTTTCATCACCTATGGCGAGCACGACATGACGGACAACATCGTCCATCTCGTGCTTGCGCGCACGCCTGATGCCCCCGCGGGCACCAAAGGCATTTCGCTCTTCCTGGTGCCGAAGTTCATGGTGAACCCGGACGGTTCGCTTGGGAGCCGCAACGACGTGCATTGCCAGTCGGTCGAGCACAAGCTCGGCATTCATGCCTCGCCGACCTGCGTCATGGTCTATGGCGATAAGGGCGGCGCCACCGGCTATCTCGTCGGCGAGGAGAACAAGGGTCTCGCCTGCATGTTCACGATGATGAACCACGCGCGCCTCGGCGTCGGCGTGCAGGGAGTCGCCATCGCCGAACGCGCGACCCAGCAGGCGCAGCAATATGCGCATGACCGCAAGCAGGGCAAAGCGCCCGGCGCGAAGGACTTGAGCCCCATTGCCGAGCATCCCGATGTGAAGCGCATGCTGATGACCATGCGTGCGCTGACGAACGCCTCGCGTGCGATTTGTCTGCGCACCGCATCCGCGCTCGATCGCGCGCACAACACCAGCGATCCGGTCGTGAAGCAGCAGGCAAGCGAGGAGGCGAGCCTGCTCACCCCGATCTGCAAATCTTTTTCCACCGATGCCGGCATCGAGGTCGCGTCGCTCGGCGTGCAGGTGCATGGCGGCATGGGCTTCATCGAGGAGACGGGTGCCGCCCAGCACATGCGCGACGCCCGCATCGCCGCGATCTATGAAGGCACCAACGGCATTCAGGCGATCGATCTGGTCACCCGCAAGATCGGCCTGAGCGGCGGCGAAACGCTGAAGCGCCTGCTTGCGGAATATCGCAACATCGCGAACGAAGTCGCGAAGTCGAACGATCCCGCCTTCGGTAAGACCGCGCAGCGTCTCAACGAAACACTCGACGCGCTGGAACGCGCGACCGCTTACATGGTCGCGGCACTGAACCGCGATCAGGCCGAGGCGCTTGCCGGTGCCACGCCGTACCAGAAGTTGTTCGGGCTTGCCGCCGGCGGCGCTTATCTCGCGCAGGCCGGACTGGCCGAGCGCGTCGAAAGCCGCTCCGCCAGCCGAGTCGCCATCGCGCGTTTCTTTGCGGAAAATCTCTGCACGCAGGCAAGCGGGCTGGAAACCACGGTTACCGAGGGCGCCGCGTCGACGCTGTTCACCGAGTCGATGGTGGTGGCGTGAAAATCAACCCGTCGTCCCCGCGAAAGCGGGGACCCATAACCACCGGCTTTCGATCCACCTCATCCTGAGGAGTTGCACCCATCTCGGATTTATCCGAGATGGGCATTCTTGAATGTCCAAGTCGGCTAAAGCCGACTTGGATGCGGCGTCTCGAAGAATGAGGTTGGCCTCATGGTTCGAGACGCGATGCTACGCATCGCTCCTCACCATGAGGCAAAAATCAGGGAGAACAACACATGTCCTTATCCGGAAAAACACTCTTCATCACCGGCGCGTCGCGCGGCATCGGGCTCGCGATTGCGCTGAAAGCCGCGAAAGACGGCGCCAATATCGCGATCGCGGCGAAGACCGACACCCCGCATCCGAAACTGCAGGGCACGATTCACACTGCCGCCGAAGAGATCGAAAAAGCCGGCGGCAAGGCGCTGCCGCTCGTGGTCGACGTGCGCGACGAAGTGAACGTCAACGAGGCGCTGAAGAAAACCGCCGATCGCTTCGGCGGCATCGACATCGTCGTAAACAATGCGAGTGCGATCCAGTTGTCGCCCACCACGCAGCTCGACATGAAGCGCTTCGATCTCATGCACCAGATCAATACGCGCGGCACTTTCGTGGTCTCGAAATTCGCGATTCCGTTTCTGGAGCAGTCGAAGAACCCGCATATCTTGATGCTGTCGCCGCCCTTGGACATGCAGCAGAAGTGGTTCGCGCCGCATACCGGCTACACCATGGCGAAATACGGCATGAGTCTCGTCGTGCTCGGTCTTTCCGGTGAGTTGAAATCGAAAGGCATTGCGGTCAACGCGCTCTGGCCGCGCACGACCATCGCCACTGCCGCCGTGAACAATCTCCTCGGCGGCGACGCGCTGATGCAGCGTTCGCGCACGCCGGACATTATCGCCGACGCGGCTGTGAAGATCTTCGAGAAGCCTTCGCGCGAATTCTCCGGCAATTTCCTGATCGACGACACTTTCCTCAGCAATGAGGGCGTTACCGATTTCGATCAGTACCGCGTCAATCCCGCGCAGTCGCTGCAGATGGATTTCTTCGTGCCCGACAATATCCCCACGCCGCCGGGCGTCAGTCTGGCCCCGCTCAAAGCCGCGGGCTAATATTGGGAATGACAACACTTCTCCTGACGCATCCTTCCGCCCTCGATCACGCCACCGGCATGGGCCACCCCGAGCGGCCGGATCGCATCCGCGCGCTGAACGAGGAATTCGGCCGCGCCGTCTATTCCATGCTTGCGCGTGACGAGGCGCCGCTTGCCGAACTCGACGCGGTCACGCTCGCGCATCCTGCCGAATATGCCGAGAAGCTGCGCGAGGTCGTTCCCGCCGACGGTGCTGTGCGGATCGACGGCGATACCGTGATGTCCGCGAAAAGCTGGCAACCGATCATGCGTGCTGTGGGCGGTGCGGTCCGTGCCGTGGACGAGGTGTTCGAGGGCAAGGCGAGCAATGCCTTCGTGATGATGCGCCCGCCGGGCCATCATGCGG
>CAUJKG010000045.1 GCA_963205465.1 Pseudomonadota bacterium
CGCTCGACCACCGACGCAGCTTCCGCCCGGATGTTCTTGTAGCTCAGCATCGCGCCCTTGGGCTTTCCGGTGGAGCCCGAGGTATAGATCATCAACGCGATATCGGAGAGCTGCTGGCGCGAAAGCACCTCGTCGATAAGCTTGCCGTGCTGGAAGGCGTGGGTCTTTCCGGCGCGTTCCAGATCGACGAAGGAGATCACGCGGTTTTCGGGATATTGCCGCATCCCCTTGGTTTCCATGACCACGATGCGGCGGAGCTTCGGCAGTTCGTCCGTCCGCTCCAGCACCTTGTCGACCTGCTCCTGATCCTCGCAGATCACGATCTCGGTGTTGGAATGTTCCAGCACATAGGCGACTTCGTTTGAAGGGCTGGTCGGATAGACGCCGATGGTGATGGCGCCGACCAGACCCGCGCCGAGTTGCGCGAGCACCCACTCGATGCGGTTTTCGGAAATCACCGCGACATGGCCGCCTTCCTCGAGCCCCAAGGCGCGGAAGCCGAGGCCGATCGCGGAGGCGCGCTCGTAATATTCGCGCCAGGTGTAAGGCCGCCAGATGCCGAATTCCTTTTGCCGGATCGCGACGTCCTCGCCGCGCTTTTGCGCGTGCTCGCGGATCATCTGCGGAAGCGTCAGTTCGGGAAACATCGGCTTATCCCTCACGACAGCCAGCGCTTGCGGCGCTTGTAGTGTTTGATGTCGCGGAAGCTTCTGGCCTCACCGCCGCTTCCACCCATGCCGAGATAAAACTCGCGCACGTCCTGATCGCGCAGCAGCCGCTCGACCGGCCCGTCGATCACGATCTTACCGGTCTCCATGATGTATCCGTAATGGGAAACCGCGAAGGCGACCGCCGCGTTCTGCTCGACCAAGAGCATGGAGACGCCCTGTTCGCGGTTGATGCGCGCGATGATCGTGAAGATTTCCTCGACCAGCTTCGGCGACAGCCCGAGCGACGGCTCGTCGAGGAGCATCAGCCGCGGCTGCGCGATCAGCGCGCGGCCGATGGCAAGCATCTGCTGCTCGCCCCCCGAAAGATAGCCTGCGCGGCCGCTGCGGCGCTCGAACAGCCGGGGGAAATATTCATAGACGACTTCGAATTTGGTTTGCGGCACGTCGCGGCCCGACAGCGCATAGGTCGCGGCGGTGAGATTTTCCTCGACCGTGAGATCCTCGAAGATGCGGCGGCCTTCCATCACATGGAACAGGCCGCTGCGGACGAGTTCGTGCGGCGCGTGGCGCGCGACCGGCTCGTTCCGAAACACGATGTTGCCGGCGGTGACCTCGCCGTCTTCGAGCGAGAGCACGTTGGAGATGGCTTTCAGCGTGGTCGACTTGCCGGCCCCGTTGGAGCCGAGCAAAGCCACGACCGATTTCTCGGCCACGCGAAGCGAAAGGCCGCGGAGCACCTGGACCGTCTTGTTATAGACGACCTCGATGTTGTTGACTTCGAGAACGGTGTCCGCGGCCATGACGCTTACTTCTTGGTGAGATCGATCCAGTCGGAGACTGGCTTCATGCGCTGCGCCTTGCCGTCGTACTGATAGACGCGGCCGACCGGAAGCGTGTTGCCGGGAATCGAAATCGGCACGCCGATGAGGCCGCCGGTATCGAAGTCCTTGATCGAGTTGAGCGCGGCCTTCATGTTCTGCGCGGTCAGCTCCTTCTTGTCGGCGAGCGTGCGCTTCGCCGCTTCGACCAGCAACATCGCAGTAAGGAATCCCTGGATGTATCCGGTCGACTGATAGTCCGGACGCATCTTGCGGATCTGGTCCAGCATCGGCGACTTGCCTTCGGTGTCGAAGTAGTAGCGATAGGGCATCACGCCCATGAAGCCGTCGGCGACGTCAGCCGATTTTGCCCAGATATTATTGTCCATGGACCAGAACGTGCCCATGAACTTCGCCTTCAGGCCGAGCTGCTTCGCCTGGCTCATGAATTCCGGCAGCGGCGCCAGAATGTAACCGTGGAAGATCACGTAGTCGGGATCGGCGCGGCGGAGTTTCAGCACTTCCGTCGAAACGTCGACCGACGTCGGCGGCGTCACGATCTTCTCGACCACGGTGAGGCCGAGTTCCTTTGCCCGCTTCTCGGTGCCCGCGACCGGATCGCGACCGAATTCGGTATCGGAGTTGACGAGCGCGATCTTCGCTTTCGGCGTGGTCTTGGCGATGTATTCGAGAAGAATGCCGGTCATCTCGGTGTAATCGGGTCCCGCGATGAACTGGTAGGGATATTCCTTCGGATTGTTCAGCTCGGACGCAAACGAGGCACCGGCCATAATGATGTTGGCGCGGCGCAGCAGTTCGGCGTTGATCGTGTTCGCAAACGCAGTCGAGTCGCCGTAATAGAGGCTGATCTTTTCCTGGCTGGTGAGCTTGTTGAACACCGCGACCGAAGTATCGACCTTATAGGCGGTATCCTCGAACACATATTTGATCTTGCGGCCGTGGATACCGCCGGCGTCGTTCACGATTTTCAGATAGTCGGTGATGCCGTTGTTGATGGCGACACCCGCGAAGGCGAATACGCCGGTCAGCGGAATCGAGCCGCCGAATACGATGTCTTGTGCGCGCGCGGCTCCGTAAGAGCCGAGCGTCACGGTGCCGGCAAG
>CAUJKG010000046.1 GCA_963205465.1 Pseudomonadota bacterium
CCGAGCGGCGCGACCGCGCCTTCGAAACCGGCGACGGCCATCGCGATCGCATCGACATAGCCCTCGACGACGATCAGAGGTTGCCCCTTCTGCGTCGCGGTTCGCGCATTCGCGCCATTGTAAAGCAGGCTGCCTTTGTGAAAGAGCGAGGTTTCCGGCGAGTTCAGATATTTTGCCTGCGCATCTGGTGAAAGCGCGCGGCCGCCGAAACCGACGATACGGTTTCGGAAATCCGCAATCGGAAATATCACGCGCTCGCGGAAGCGATCATAGGGCACCGGAATATCGTCGCCGTGAATCAGGAGGCCGGTCTCGTTCATGTCGCTGACCGAAACGGCCTTGCTGCCAAGATACTCCTTCAGGGCAAAACGCTCAGCCGGCGCATAGCCCATGCGGAAGCGCGACTGGATATCCGGCGTCAGTCCGCGATCATTGAGATAGCCGCGTGCGCGCGCGCCGGTGCGCGACTGCAAACTCTCTTCGAAGAACTTCGCCGCCAGCTCCATGACGTCGTGCAACGTGCGGCGGCGCTGCTCCTGCCGCTCCATGTCGGGAGACACGACCGGCATCGGCACACCGGCCATACCCGCAAGCCGCTCCACCGCTTCGGGAAAGCTCAAGCCTTCGGTCATCATGACGAAATCGAAGATCGATCCATTCTTGCCCGAGGAAAAATCGAACCACGCCTGCTTGTGATCATTCACGAAGAAGGACGGCGTCTTTTCCTGGTTGAACGGCGAAAGGCCCCTCCATTCCCGCCCTGCTTTCTTCAACGCGACGCGGCGGCGCACGACTTCCGAAACCGGAAGACGGGCCTTGATCTCGTCGAGGAAGGACGGCGGGAAGCGCATCGCCAGTGACACACATCTTTTTTTGGGTGTTTGTGCAACACAAGCAGCTGCCGCATTGTGTTACACAATTCACTATCAATGTAGGCGTTCCACCGCCCAAATCCCAATTGCTTCTTCTATAGATTCCTCTGTTCCACACGCCTGTGGAAAACCACCTCATGGTGAGGAGCGATGCAAAGCATCGCGTCTCGAACCATCACAAGTAGGCCGTGGCCGACTTGTGACTTTTAAAGGCTGATTTCGGGGTAAACCCGAAGATCAGAGGCCTCATGGTTCGAGACGCGCCTTCGGCGCTCCTCAGGATGAGGATAATATTTAGTATTTACTTAATTAAATAATATCTTATATAAATCAGCATGGACCAGGCCATAGCCGCCCTCTCCGACCCGACCCGCCGCGCGATCATCGAAATGCTTGCAGGGAACGAACTTCCCGCCGGGACCATCGCCTCAAACTTCGCGATGAGTGCGCCCGCAGTTTCACAGCACCTCAAGGTGTTGAAGGACGCAAAGCTCGTGAGCGTTCGCGCCGACGCGCAGCGCCGTCTCTATTCGCTGAACCGCGGCGGCTTCGAGGAAATGGAAGAGTGGCTGAACCGCATCCGCCGCTACTGAATACGCAACCTCGACAAAGTCGAAAAAACTCTCTGAGACGAAGACAAAGCGAAGGGAAAAAGTGATGGCTGCGCTTCTCGCCGCAGGCAGCGATCCGAATAATTGCCGCCTTTGACGATACCCGCGGCAACTACATAATGACGGAAGAGATCGAACCGCCGAAGGCTGACGAAAAATGCAGTGGCTCTATACCGTCTTCTATACCGTCCTCGCGATTGCGCTGTTTCCCTATATCGTCGGCCTGTTCCTGCCACGAAAATACGCGATCTCGCGCGAAACCGTCGTGGCCCGGCCCGCGCGCGAAGTCTTCGACTTCATGAAGCTTCTAAAAAATCAGGAACGCTACAGCACCTATGCGCAGGCCGACCCGGACATGAAAATCGAGTACCGCGGCGCCGACGGCACGCCCGGCGCGATCGTCTCGTGGGACAGCAACGACCGCAACGTGGGAAAAAGCGAGCAGGAGATCAAAGCGATCGAAGACGGCAAGCGTATCGAAATCGAAATCCGCTTCGCCTGGCCGTTTCAGTCAGCCGATCCGCTCGTGACGGAAATCGAGGAAGTTTCTCCGCAGGAAACGCGGATCAGAAACACCTACCGCGGCAAGATTCGCTATCCCTATAACCTCGTGGTCTGGTGGGTTATGGCGAAAGCCCGCGAGAACATGCAAGCATCGCTCAACAACGCCAAGGCTGTACTGGAACGCGGCGAAGCCAAAGCATGACCCCGTTTGTCGTCAAACGGGGCAAATTTCGCAAACGCGTTTCGAAGGATGAAGCTGTTCTCGTCAACGCTCGCTGAACAGCACGCCCGCCTTCATCTTCAGTTCTTTCGGCGACTCCATGATGGTGACGGTCACGGATTCCTTCGGCGCACCGAACTCCTTCACCACCGCGTCGGTGATCGCGAGCATCAACTTCTTCTTCTGTTCCGGCGTGCGTCCCGCGGCGGCGTGAACGATGACTTCAGGCATTTACTGTCCCCTTATTGATAGAGCCCGTGCTGCGACCATTGCGCTTCGGGAATTTCATCGCCGATCTTATACTGGAAAGACAGCACGCGCAGCCGTTCCGGCGTCGCCTGGCAAGTAAATGAATACTGATACCATTTGCCTCTCGAGCGGAACGCGCCACCCTTGCCGGTCAGCGTATTTCCCTTGACCTTCGGCTCCGCGAGCGCACTGACCACCGAGCGGTCGATGCGGAATTCCTTGTGGTCGCGGCCGATGAAGGACATGGCGGCTACATCACAAACCTGCTCCAGGCGCGTCGCCGGATCGAGCCGCTTCAGCATGTTCTCGAGTTGCTTCTGCCGTTTGTCGGAAGCCTCTGCAGAACCGCCGGTCAGGATCAGTGCCAAAATCAGTGCGATGAATACCGGCGCCAGAATTTCCCGCTGCATCTCCACTCCGATTCATGAGTGGTGCGTTCTACCCCGCTCGGACGCGCATCGCCAACCGCCCGCGCAGTAAAAAACGCGTGCGGTCGGCTGAACGCAACCTTGCGGCGAGCCGCCGCAGAAACGGCTACTTGCCGGGCTGGAAGCCGGAAACCTTGACCGCCTCGCCCCAGAATGCGGAATCCGCCTTGTGAATCTTCGCGAGTTCTTCCGGTGTCGTCCCGGTGGAATAGCGCCCGAGGCCAAGCAGACGCTCTTTCATCTCGGGCTTCTGCACCGCTTCGGCGATGATTTTCGCATAACGATTGATCACATCTGCGGGAGTACCGGCCGGCGCATAAGCGGCATACCACGCACCACCGACAATATTGTAACCGGATTCCTTGAAGGTCGGCACGTCAGGCACCAGCGGCGAACGCTTGTCATCCGACGTTGCCAAAATGCGAATCTTGCCGGCCTTGTGTTGCGCCAAGAGATCGCTCGTCGTCGTGACGACGATCGGAATCTGGCCACCGAGCAAATCCGCAATCGCGGCGCCGAACCGCGATACCCGACATGCACGAAGTCCACTCCGACGGCTTTGCCAAACAGAATGCCGAAGAAATGCGGCAGCGCGCCGGCCCCCGGGCTACCGAAACTTGCTTTCGTCGGATTGGCTTTCATCCACACGACGAGTTCCTGAAGGTTCTTCGCAGGCACCTCGGGACCAACCGCGATCGCGAATTCAAATTTGCAGATCTGCGTAATCGGCACGAGATCCTTGTCGGGGTTGTACGGCAGGTCGCTGAAGACATGCTGATGCACCGCAGTCGGCGCGATCGGCGTGATCAGAATGGTGTCACCGTTCTTCTCGGCTTTCACGACTTCCAGAACGCCAAGCCGGCCTGCCGCGCCGGTCTTGTTTTCAACCACCACCGGCCGGTTGATCGCCTTGCGCAATTCGTCGGCCACCAGCCGCGAAAGTGCGTCGCCATTTCCACCAGCGGCATACGGAAACACGATCCGCACCGGCTTTTCGGCTAGCTGCGCCTGCGCGGGCATTGCTGCAAAGCCGAGCATCGCGGCCAGCGCAGCGCACAAAATTTCCCGTCTATCCATCCTTATTCTCCCTCAGCATTTTTAGTTTTGGCGTGCCTTGGGATCGGATCAGGCCACAGGTACTACGCCGCCACGCAAGTGAAATTCCGGACGTTCCGGCTGCCGGAACGTTGCGGGCGAGCGGTTCTCCGGTCAAGATCGATGCGGGAGAA
>CAUJKG010000047.1 GCA_963205465.1 Pseudomonadota bacterium
CGAGTCCGGTGAAATGCAGATGTCCGTTCTCGATCCGCGCATGCCCCGCGACCGGCGTGCGGCATGAACCGTCGAGTGCAGCAAGAAACGCACGCTCCGCCATCAACGCGGCGAAGCTCGGCGCATGATTGATCGCCTCCAGCATTTTCCTTGTCTTGCGATCGCCGCTCCTCGTTTCGATCGCGATGATGCCTTGCGCCACCGCGGGCGGATATTGCATCGGGTCGAGCACCTGCGCCGCATGACCGGTGAGGCCCAAGCGCTGCAATCCGGCAAAAGCAAGAATGGTCGCGTCGCATTCGCCGGACTTCATCTTCTCCATGCGCGTCTGCACATTACCGCGCAAAAGCGAAATCCGGAGATCGGGGCGAATGCGCAGCGCCAGCGCCTGACGGCGCACCGATGCGGTGCCGAGCTTCGCGCCGCGCGGCAAATCTTCCAGCGATTTTGCCGTGGCACTCAGGAACGCGTCGCGCGGATCGGCGCGCGGCGGCGCCGCCGCGATCTCAAGCCCGGCGGGAAGGATCGTCTGGACGTCCTTGCCCGAATGCACCGAGAGATCGACGCGGCCCGAAAGCAGCGCTTCGTCGATCTCCTTGGTGAAAATGCCTTTCCCGCCGGATTCCTGGAAGGAACGGTCGAGCACCATGTCGCCCGTGGTCTTGATCGTGACGATCTCGATTTCGGCGACGTCGAAGCCATGCGCCGTGGCAAGTGCTGCCCGAACCGCCGTCGCCTGCGCCAGCGCCAGCGGACTTCCGCGCGTTCCGATGCGGATCTTGCTCATCCTAATCCTGTCTTCGAGCCATTTTGATCGGGCCGGGATAGCACTATGGGCGGCCTCCCGAAATCCTGCTATTTGCCGCCTCATGCTCGTTCTCGGTATCGAAACCACCTGCGACGAAACCGCCGCCGCCGTCGTACAGCGCGGCACGGATGGCGTCGGCATCATCCGCTCCAACGTCGTCTATTCGCAGATCGCCGAACACCGGCAATTCGGCGGGGTGGTGCCGGAAATCGCCGCGCGCGCCCATGTCGAGGTGCTGGATCAGGTCATTAGCAAGGCGCTGACCGACGCGGTGGTGCGGCTTTCCGACATCACCGCGGTGGCCGCAGCCGCGGGTCCGGGGCTAATCGGCGGCGTGATCGTGGGCCTGACCGAAGCCAAAGCCATTGCCCTTGCGGCCCGCAAGAAATTCGTCGCGGTGAACCATCTTGAAGCCCATGCCTTGAGCGTGCGCCTGATAGGCCGTGTCGATTTTCCTTATCTTCTGTTGCTCGCCTCCGGCGGCCATACCCAGCTCGTGCTGGTCGAAGACGTCGGGCGCTATCGCAAGATCGGCGGCACGCTCGATGACGCGATCGGCGAAGCATTCGACAAGGCGGGCAAGATGCTCGGCCTCGGTTATCCCGGCGGGCCGGAAGTCGAGAAGCGGGCGCTCAAAGGCGATCCAGAGCGTTTCGAGTTGCCGCGCCCGATGTTCGGCCGGCTCGAGCCGAATTTCTCGCTCTCCGGATTGAAGACCGCACTTCGCATCGAAGCGGAAGCGATTGCGCCCCTGTCGGAGCAGGACGTCAACGATCTTTGCGCAAGTTTCCAGGCGGCGGTGCTCGACGTGATCGCGGACCGCACGCGGATCGCGCTGATGAAACTGCGCAATACCGTCGATCGTCCGACCGCGTTCGTGGTAGCGGGCGGTGTTGCCGCCAATCTCGCGATCCGGCACATGCTGGAGAAGGAAACCGCGAGTCTGGCAACGCCGCTGATCGTTCCGCCGCAGTCGCTCTGCACCGATAACGGCGCCATGATCGCCTGGGCCGCAGCGGAGCGTCTTGCGCGCGGCTTCGAAGATACGCTGGACGTTGCGCCGCGTGCGCGCTGGGCGCTTGCGGAAGAAAAGCCGACGGCATGAACCGCATCGGCGTCATCGGCGCGGGCGCTTGGGGCACGGCCCTTGCGAACGCCGCCGCGAAAGCCGGCCGTCATGTCGTTCTGTACGGCCGCGATGCGGAGCTGATCGCGGCAATCGGCGCGTCGCGGAAAAACGAAAAATATCTTCCCGGCGTCACGCTCGACGAGAACGTCGTGGCGACCACCGATCTCGCACGCGCCGCTGATACCGACGCCGTGCTTCTGGTAACGCCGACGCAAACGCTGCGGCAAACCGCAATCGCTCTTGCTCCATATTTGCGCTCCGGCACGCCCGCGGTCGCCTGCTCGAAAGGAATCGAGATCGGCACCCGGAAGTTCGTGACCGAGGTGATCGACGAAGTGCTGCCTGCGGCGCGTCCTGCGATCCTGTCGGGTCCGGGTTTCGCGCAAGACGTCGCGCGGGGTTTACCGACTGCGGTCACGCTTGCCGCCCACGACGAAGCGCTGGCGCTGGAACTTGCAGCACATCTCTCGTCGCAAGCCTTCCGCCTCTACCATTCGACCGATGTGCGGGGCGTCGAGATCGGCGGCGCCGCCAAGAACGTGCTGGCGATCGCAGCTGGCATCGTCGTGGGTAGAAAGCTCGGCGCCAGCGCGCAGGCCGCACTCACCACGCGCGGCTTCGCGGAACTGATGCGCTTCTCCCGCGCCTATGGTGCCAAAGCCGCGACGCTTACCGGGCTCTCTGGACTTGGCGACTTGATCCTTACTTGCTCGTCTGCGCAGTCGCGTAACTATGCTTTCGGCGTTTCGCTTGGCGGTACTTCGTCAGTTGACGTTCGCGGAAGCGGAACTGTCGAAGGCGTCTATACCGCACCGGTTCTGGTGGAAGCCGCGCGTGAAAAACAGCTGGAAATGCCGATCGTAGAAGCGGTAGCGGCGGTTCTTGCCGGAGAGATGGAAATCGACACCGCGATCTCCGGGCTGCTTTCACGACCTTTGCGCGAGGAAGATTAGGATCGCAAACACAGCGCTGCAGCACGCAGGCGCCTCAAAGAAAAATCGTCTCGGTTGAGAAGGAGCAAAACCACAAGCCGCGCGTTTGCTGGCGACCCATGGCAAAGAATGGTAGAGCATTCTATTCAACAAGGTTCCTTTTTCCGATGCATTTCGTTGCGATTTGTCTCGATAAACCGAACAGCCTGGATCTGCGCCTTTCCAATCGCGCAGCACACCTCGACTACCTTCGCAGTCATTCCAGGACGATCAAAACCTGCGGTCCGCTGCTGGCCGAAGACGGGGAGACCATGATCGGCTCGATGTTGATCCTCGACGTTCCCAATCGTCAGTCCGCGGATGCGGTCCTTGCCGAAGATCCCTACAAGAAAGCGCACCTGTTCGCCTCGGTCGAAGTTCGGCCCTGGCGCTGGGTGATCGGCACGCCGGTTTAAAGCCATGGCTTACTGGCTGATCAAGAGCGAGCCCGACGCCTGGTCGTGGGATGAGCAAGTCAAGGCAGGGGCCAAAGGCACCGGCTGGACCGGCGTGCGCAATCATGCGGCCAAGCTCAATCTGATGCGCATGAAGAAGGGGGACCGCTGCTTCTTCTATCATTCGAACGTGGGCAAAGAGATCGTCGGCATCACGGAAGTCATCAAGGAACATTATATCGATCCAACCGACGAGACGCAGAAGTTCGTCGCCGTCGATGTGAAAGCGAAAGAACCGCTGAAAACACCGGTTACGCGGGCGCATATCAAGACCGAACCGAAGCTGAAAAACATGGCGCTGCTCAAGCTCTCGCGTTTATCGGTTCAGCCTGTTACCGACGCGGAATGGACGGTCGTGTGCAAGCTGGGCGGCGTGAAAGCCTGACGATAGAAAACGCGGAAGCATTCATCCGCGAACACACGCGGCTTCGCCCCGTCCCGCACGTTCCGGAAATTTCGCTTTACGTCGCCGACGAAGCGGTGCCGCTCTGGCAGAAGACCGAAGAAGAGCTTGGCGAAATGGGGCTGCCGCCGCCGTTCTGGGCCTTTGCCTGGGCCGGCGGTCAGGCGCTCGCGCGTTACATTCTCGATCATCCCGACACCGTCAGGGGGCGCCGCGTGCTTGATATCGCGTCGGGCTCCGGCCTCGTCGCCATCGCCGCGGCAATGGCGGGCGCGTCGCAGGTCACCGCGAACGATATCGATGTTTTCGCGATCCCCGCCATTGCTCTTAACGCCAATGCAAACGGCGTTTCGCTGCAAAGCGAAACCATCGACCGTCTCGACGAACGCATTGCGCTTACCGACTTCGGCACCGTGCTGGCCGGCGATATTTTCTATGAGCGCGATACGGCCGCCCGTGCATTTTCCTTCTTGCAGCGCATGAAA
>CAUJKG010000048.1 GCA_963205465.1 Pseudomonadota bacterium
GAAGGATCAAGCCCGGAAGAGTTTCTCGAACATACCAAGCTCGAGCTGTTCCACGATCAGGTGTTCTGCTTCACGCCGAAAGGCCGCCTGATCGCACTTCCGCGAAAAGCCACGCCGATCGATTTTGCCTATGCCGTGCACACCGACGTCGGCAATAGTGCGATCGGCTGCAAGATCAACGGGCAGGTAGCGCCGCTGGTATCCGAATTGCAAACCGGCGACGAGGTCGAGATCATCCGCGGAGATGTAAAGTCGCCGCCCGCTGCCTGGGACGCGATCGTCATCACCGGGAAGGCACGTGCCGCCATCCGGCGCGCCACGCGCTCGGCGGTTCGTGCGCAATTTACCGGCCTCGGCAGACGCGTGACTGAGCGTGCTTTTGCCAAAGCTTCTTTGCCATTCTCCGACGAGAAATTGCAGGCGGTGCTGCCGCGGCTCGCGCGCCATACGCTCGAGGATCTTTATTCCTCGGTGGGACGCGGCGAGATCAAACCAGAGGACGTATTGAAGGCGGTCGATCCGGAGTGGCGCGGCGAACGTGTCGGCGGCGCGAACGCGCCGAAGACCGAAGGCGGCTGGTTCGGGCTGCGCCGGGCAAGCTCACTGAAATTTCGCATCCCAGAGAAGAAGGCTGAGGAGAAGTCGTCTGCGATTCCGATCCGCGGTATCAATGGTGAATTGCCGGTGCGTTTCGCGCCGAATGGTGGCGCGGTGCCGGGCGACCGGATCGTAGGCATTCTCACGCCGGGCGAGGGGATTACGATCTATCCGATCCATTCTTCCGCGCTTAAGGAGTTCGACGATCACCCGGAGCGCTGGCTGGATGTGCGCTGGGATATGGAAGAGGCGGAGCCGCAGCGCTTTCCCGCACAGATCGTGGTGACGGCCGCCAATGCGCCGGGCTCACTCGCGCAGGTCGCCACCGTCATCGGCGAACATGGCGGCAATATCGACAACATCAGAATGAGTGAAAAGTCACCCGACTTCAGCCGCATGATGATCGATGTCGAGGTGTTCGATCTAAAGCATCTCAATGCGATCCTGACCCAGTTGCGTGCCAAGAAGGTCGTGTCGGCGGCAGAGCGCGTCAATGGATAACAGGAAACCCATAAGACTTGGCGTGAACATCGATCACGTTGCGACCGTTCGCAACGCGCGCGGCGGCTATCATCCCGATCCGATCCGCGCGGCGCGCGCGGCCATCGCTGCAGGTGCGCATGGCATCACCGCGCATCTGCGGGAGGACCGCAGACATATCATCGACATCGATGTCGAGCGGCTGATGAGAGATATCGAGGCGCCTCTTAATCTCGAAATGGCTGCAACCGAGGAAATGGTCGGCATCGCAGGCGGTCTCAGGCCGCATGCGGTATGTCTGGTTCCGGAGAAGCGCGAAGAACGGACCACCGAAGGCGGGCTCGATGTCATCGGCGGCGGGAAGGCGTTACAAAGCGCAGTAGACGTGCTTTCGCGACACAGCCGCGTTTCGCTCTTTATCGCAGCAGATCCTGCACAGATAGAAGCCGCGGCAAAGAGCGGTGCCGCGGTCATTGAGCTTCACACCGGCACCTGGTGCGAGGCGGTGTCCGCGACTGACGAAGAGGAGTCGCTGGCGGAGCTCAGGAGACTCGCGGAAGGGGCTCGCTATGCCGTCTCGCTTGGTCTCGAAGTGCATGCCGGTCACGGCCTCGATTATGGCACGGCTGAGCTGATTTCCGCGCTTCCGGAAATCGCGGAATTGAACATCGGCCATTATCTCGTCGGCGAGGCGGTGTTCTGCGGGCTGGATGCAGCGGTCAAGAACATGCTCGCTGCAATGGCGCGTGGCCGCGCAAGATTGGGAGCGCCGGCATGATCATCGGCATGGGCTCGGATCTTTGCGATGCGCGCCGTATCCAGAAATCCATCGAGCGCTTTGGCGAGCGCTTCCTCGATCGGGTCTTTACGGAAAAGGAACGCGAACGTTCGGAGCGCAAGAAGCTGCGCGCCGAATCCTACGCCAAGCGTTTCGCGGCCAAGGAAGCCTGCGCCAAGGCGCTGGGCACGGGCTTTCGCGATGGCGTGTTTTTCCGCGATCTCGGCGTCGTGAACCTGCCTTCCGGCAAGCCTACCATGCGGCTTACCGGAGGCGCGCTGAAGCGGCTCAATACCCTGATTCCGTCCGGTTTTGAGCCGCAAATCGACCTGACCATGACCGACGAAGGGCCCTTGGCGCAGGCCATTGTCATCATCTCGGCCGTCCCAAAAGCGCCGCGTTAACCGCATTGCCTCGGCGAAACCGCCCGTCTATACGGGCGGCGCTGCGAATTCCCGGAGAATTTTCCCAAGATGAGCGTGACCACTGAAAAGAAAGAAGGCGGGCTCGGCGAGCTCGTCAGCATCGGCTTTCAGGCGCTGGTGATCGCGCTGGTCATCCGGACGCTGCTGTTCCAGCCTTTCAATATTCCCTCGGGCTCGATGAAGGCGACGCTCCTGGTCGGCGATTACATCTTCGTTTCGAAATACTCATACGGCTACACCAAGTTTTCGGTGCCGTTCGCGCTGATCCCGTTCCAGGGCCGCATCTGGTCGGCCGAGCCGAAGCGGGGAGACGTCGCGGTATTTCGTAATCCGAAGGAAGACACGACCGATTACATCAAGCGCGTGATCGGATTGCCCGGCGACCGCATTCAGATGGTCAACGGTCAGTTGCATATCAACGGTCAGGCGATCAAGCGGGAGCCGGTTGCGGACTGGATCTCCGACGAACCCCGCGAGATCGGTAAGCGCGTGAAACGTTTCCGCGAAACGCTGCCGAACGGTGTCAGCTACGAGACGCTCGATCTCGGCGAAAGCTATTACGACAACACGCCCGAATATGTGGTGCCTGCCGGTCATTATTTCATGATGGGCGACAACCGCGACAATTCCACCGACAGCCGCGTGCTTTCGGCGGTCGGCTATGTTCCGCTGGAGAATTTCATTGGGCGTGCCGAGATCATCTTCTTCTCGCTTTCCGAAGGGACTGCGATCTACGAACTCTGGCGCTGGCCGTTCGACGTGCGCTGGGGCCGGATTTTCTCCTTCGTGCGATGACGCGGAAGAAGAGCGATCTTTCCGCATTGGAGGAGCGGCTCGGCTACCGCTTCAAGAACGGCGCGCTGCTCGAACAGGCGCTGACGCACAAGAGCTTCGTCACGGGACGAAAACACGCGAGCAACCAGCGGCTCGAATTTCTCGGCGATCGCGTGCTGGGGCTCGCGGTGGCCGAGATGCTCTACACGTCGTTTCCCGGCAATCTCGAAGGCGAACTTTCGCAGCGGCATACCGCGCTCGTTCGTAACGAAACCTGTGTCGAGGTCGCGCAACTCCTGGAACTCGGTCCGCATCTGCGGCTCGCTCCGGGCGAACGCAACGCCGGCGGCGAGCGCAATCCTTCCATTCTCGGCGACGCCTGCGAGGCAGTGATGGGCGCGATGTTTCTCGATGGCGGCTATGAGCCCGCGCGGCAGATGATCGAGCGCTACTGGCGGCCGCTCATGACCGCCGCCCTGCAAGCGCCGCGCGACGCCAAGGCGCTGTTGCAGGAATGGGCGCTCGGGCGCGGCTTACCGGTGCCGAGCTATCGTGAGGTCGGCAGAAGCGGGCCGGATCACAAGCCCGAGTTTCGGGTTTCCATCGAACTGCCGGGGATCGATCCGGCGGAGGGGATCGGTCCCTCGAAACGCGAAGCGGAGCGCGCGGCGGCCTCTTCGATGCTCGCCCGCGAAGGAATTCTGGTGAACACGCATGAGTGAAGAAACACGCGCCGGTTTTGTCGCCCTGATCGGCGCACCGAATGCCGGAAAATCCACGCTGCTGAACTCGCTGGTCGGCGCCAAGGTCTCCATCGTCACGCATAAAGTGCAGACGACGCGGGTGCCGGTGCGCGGCATTGCGATGGCGGGGCAGTCGCAGATCATTTTTGTCGATACGCCGGGCATTTTTGCGCCGAAGCGGCGGCTCGATCGTGCGATGGTCGGCTCCGCATGGCAGGGCGCAACCGATGCCGATCTCGTCGCGCTCCTGATCGATGCCCAGCGCGGGGTCGACGACGAGAACCGGGGGATTATCGAGAAGCTCAAGGAAGTGCGGCAACCCAAGGTCCTGATCCTGAACAAGATCGACCTGGTCGCGCGCGACGGCCTGCTCGCACTGACCGCCGCCGCGAACGAGCTCGTTCGTTTCGAGCGGACCTTCATGATCTCCGCAACCAAGGGCGATGGCGTCAACGACATCCGCGACTACTTCGCGGCAGCGATGCCGAAGGGGCCCTGGCTCTATCCCGAGGACGAGATTTCGGACGTGCCGATGCGCCTGATGGCGGCCGAGATCACGCGCGAAAAGCTCTTCCTTCGGCTGCATGAGGAGCTACCTTATCAATCGACGGTCGAAACCGATTCGTGGCACGAGCTCAAAGACGGCTCCGTCCGGATCGAGCAGACGATCTATGTCGAGCGCGACGGGCAAAAGAAGATCGTGCTTGGGCAGGGCGGGAAGATGGTGAAATCCATCTCGATGGATGCGCGGAAGGAAATCTCTTCCGAGATCGAGAAGAAGGTTCACCTGTTTCTCCATGTGAAAGTGCGTGAGGGTTGGGGCGACGATCCCGAGCGGTATCGGGGCATGGGGCTGGAGTTTCCGCGGGAATGAACGGGGCTGCGCAGGAAGGTTGTCTGTTCTGCCGTATTGCGCGCGGTGAAATTCCGGTTGCGCGTATTCATGAAGACGACGACGTCATTGCTTTTCTCGACATTCGTCCGATCCGCGAGGGCCATCTCCTGATCGTGCCGAAGGCCCACTACGATTATTTCGAGGACATTCCCGCCGGGATTGCGGGCCGGATCATGTCTCTCGCCCAGCGCTTTGCCGGCGTCGCCAAGCGAACCTACAACGTGGCGCGGGTCGGCTTCATGTTCACCGGCATTCATATCGCGCATGCCCACGCGCATGTCATTCCGATGGTGGAAGACACCGACATCACCTCGCGCCGCTATATCGTGGAGGATCAGATCACCTTTCGCGATCCCGACGTGATCCCGTCTGATCAGCTTGAACAGGTGGCCCGCAAGTTGAAAGCGGCGCTCGCGGAAACCTGACATGGAATGGACCGACGACGGCATCATTCTCGGCCTGCGCCGCCTGGGCGAAGGCCATGCCGTTGCGGAATTGATGACGGCCGAGCATGGGCGGCACATGGGCCTCGTCTATGGCGGCAGCTCGCGCAAGCGCTCGCCCGCGTTGCAGCCGGGAAACAGCGTGCAGGCGCATTGGCGTGCGAGGCTCGACGAGCACCTCGGCAATTTCACGCTCGAAGTCACGCAGTCGCGCGCAGACCGCATGATGCTTTCGGCCGGCGCGAGCTTCGGTCTGCAGACGATGGCGTCGCTCCTGCGGCTCTTGCCCGAGCGCGATCCGCATGCCGATCTTTTCGTCATGAGCGAATATATCCTCGACCGGCTGGAAACCGCCGAGGCTGCCTCGCTGATCGCCCGCTTCGAGTTGCAACTGCTCGCCGAACTCGGCTTTGGCCTCGATCTCGGCTGTTGCGCGGCGAGCGGGGTGACCGACGACCTCATCTATGTCTCGCCGAAGTCGGGCCGGGCCGTGAGCCGGGCGGCGGGTGAGGCATGGCGCGAGCGGCTCCTGCCGCTGCCGTCGTTTCTCCGCGAAGTGGAGATCAGTACGAGCCCTGCTGAAATCGCCGCAGCCTTCCTGCTGACCGGGCATTTTCTGACGGTTCATGTGCTGGAACCCCGGGGCATGGAGCTTCCCGAGGCGAGGGCCGCTTTCGTCGCCGCAGCCGGGCGCATCCGGGCGGCTTGAGGTTGAACAGATAAGCCCGACTGAGTACCGCTAACCCATGACCAAACGAATCGCTCCTTCCGCGCCTGGCGGCGGCGGAGGCAATATCGAACCCGTCGAACTGAAAGAGGCGCTGGAAGAGCGCTATCTTTCCTATGCGCTGTCCACGATCATGGGCCGCGCGTTGCCCGATGCCCGTGACGGCCTCAAGCCCGTGCACCGGCGCATCTTGCATGCCATGCGGCAGCTTCGGCTCGACCCGGGCACGTCGTTCAAGAAGTCGGCGCGTGTCGTCGGCGACGTGATCGGCAAATTCCATCCACACGGCGACCAGTCGGTGTACGACGCGCTGGTGCGTCTCGCGCAGGATTTCGCGCAGCGCTATCCGCTCGTGGACGGGCAGGGCAATTTCGGCAACGTCGATGGCGATAACGCGGCGGCCATGCGTTACACCGAAGCGCGCATGACCGACGTTGCGCGGCTGCTCCTGGAAGGCATCGACGAAGACGCGGTCGATATGCGCCTCACCTATGATGGTGAGGAGCAGGAGCCGATCGTGCTGCCCGGTGCGTTCCCGAACCTGCTCGCGAACGGCTCGACCGGGATCGCGGTCGGCATGGCGACCTCCATCCCGCCGCACAACGCCGCCGAGCTTTGCGATGCCGCGCTACTCCTGATCGAAAAGCCCAAGGCGACGACGCGCGAGCTGATGAAGTTCGTCAAGGGGCCGGATTTTCCGACCGGCGGCATCATCGTCGACGACAAGGCGGCGATCCGCGAGGCTTACAACACCGGCCGCGGCTCGTTCCGCGTACGCGCGAAGTGGAAGCAGGAAGATACCGGCCGCGGCACCTGGGTCGTGATCGTCACCGAGATTCCCTATGCAGTGCCGAAGTCGCGGCTAATCGAAAAGATTGCCGAACTGCTGCAGGAAAAGAAACTGCCGCTGCTTGCGGATATCCGCGACGAGTCTACCGAAGACGTGCGCGTCGTACTGGAGCCGCGTTCGCGTGCGGTCGATCCGGTGCTGATGATGGAGCAGCTCTTCAAGCTCACCGAGCTTGAAAGCCGTTTCCCGCTCAACATGAACGTGTTGATGGGCGGAATCACGCCGCGCGTGGTCAGCCTGCAGGAAGTTCTGCAGGAGTGGCTCGACCATCGCCGTATCGTTCTGTTGCGGCGTTCGAAGCATCGTCTCGGCAATATCGATCACCGCATCGAGGTGCTCGGCGGCTATCTGATCGCCTATCTCAATCTCGACGAGGTCATCAGGATCATCCGCACGCAGGACGAGCCGAAGCCCGTGTTGATGAAGCGCTTCAAGCTCACTGACGTGCAGGCCGACGCCATTCTCAACATGCGGCTGCGCAACTTGCGCAAGCTCGAAGAGATGGAAATCCGCGGCGAGCACGCGGACCTCAAGAAAGAGAAGGCGGAGCTCGAAAAGCTTCTGAAATCTCCCGCCGGCCAGTGGAAGAAGATTTCCGATCAGATCAAGGAAGTCAGAGAGCTGTTCGGTCCGAAGACGGAAATCGGCAAGCGCCGCACCGGCTTCGATACCGCTGCCGAGATCGACGAAGCCGCAGTCGCGGAATCGATGCTCGTGCGCGAGCCGATTACGGTCGTGGTTTCCGAGAAGGGCTGGATCCGCGCCCTTAAAGGACATACCGATCAGGTCGCAGACGTACAGTTCAAGGGCGACGACGCGCTGAAGTTTTCGTTTCCTGCCGACACCACGTCGAAGCTCGTGGTCTTCGCGACCAACGGGCGCTTCTACACGCTGGATGCTGGAAAGATTCCGGGCGGCCGCGGGCATGGCGAGCCGATCCGGCTCATGGTCGAGATCGAGGCGGGCCATGAAATCCTGGTCGTCTTCCCTTATGCGGAAGGCGAGAAGTATCTCGTGGCATCCGAAGCTGGCCGCGGTTTCATCGTGAAGACCGAGGACATGCTCGGCACCACCCGCAAGGGCAAGCAGGTGCTGAACGTGAAGGCGCCGGACAAGGCGGCTGCGATTGCGCCTGCGGCGGGCGATCATGTCGCCGTGATCGGGGAAAACCGGAAGATGGTGATCTTCCCGGCGAAAGACCTACCGGAGATGGGCCGGGGCGCGGGCGTCAAGCTCCAGCGCTATAAGGATGGCGGGCTCTCCGACATCAAGGCTTTCAATCTGGATGAAGGTCTGACCTGGACCGACAGCTCGAACCGCAAGTTCTCGCTGACCAAGGGCGAACTCCGCGACTGGCGGGGAAATCGCGCCGACGCGGGCCGGCTCGCGCCGAAAGGCTTTCCGAAGGCGAACAAGTTTCGCGGCTGACGCGCGTTGACTCAGGCGTTGCGCGGGCTTCCGCGCTTCGGCCCGGCAATCATCGCGATCAACTGAAAGACACCCGCCACGACCGCGATGGTGCCCGCTGCGCCGAGCGAAATCTCGTAGCCAAGACCAAGCGGAAGCAGTACCGCGATAGCATAGCCGAGCAACCCGCTTGCCAAAGCGAAAGCAAGCGAGAGCAGAACCTGCGTTTTGAGATCGTCGGTCAGCATACGCGCGGTTGCGGGCGGGCAGACCATCATCGCGACGAGCAGGATCACGCCGGTCGCAGAGAGGGAAACAACCGCGGCGAGTGCTGCAAGCGCCACGACGATCGCTCCGATCAGCCTTGGAGAAATGCCGATGGTGCGCGCGAACACGGGGTCGAAACTGACCACGCGCAATTCCTTGAACAGAAGGATCACGATCAGCGCGACGATAAAGAGTCCGAAGCCGAGCCTCGCGACTTGCGGCGGCAGATTCGCGAGTGCGTTGGCGTCGAAGAGACTCGATAGTCCGGTCGCCGCCGGCCAGATTGCGGTTTCGATATTGCCGAACAAGATGTGATGCACGTCGAAGCTGGTGCGGGCGACGCCGCTTTGTTCGAGCAGTAGCACGCCAAGCGCGAACATGGCGGTGAATACCGCGCCAAGTGCGGCGGAAGGTTCGACGCCCGCGCTACGCCGCAGAAACTCGACCAGGAGAGAAGCGAATAGCGCGGCGGCAAAGGCTCCCGTCAGCATGACCCAGGTTGCCGTGCTCGCCGCGATCATGAAGGCAATCACGATGCCGGGCAGCACGACGTGTCCCATGGCGTCGCCGAGCATGCTCTGCCGGGTCAGCATCAGGAAGTTTCCGATCAGTGCGCAGACGAGGGCTGCGAGCGTGCCCACGAGGAGAGCCGGAAGATCGATCTGCAGGAACGAGATCATGAAACGCGCCGCGGTAATTTTTGTGTACCGAGGGCGCGGATCACCAGTCCGCGCGCGGAACCGAAGCAGACACTGACGAGCAGGATAGCGAAGGCGAGGAGCACGATCACGGGGCCGGTCGGCGTGTCGGGACGAACGGCGGACAGGGCGGCGCCGCCATAGGCGGAGGCGGCACCGATGATAGCGGAGACGATCGTCATGCGGCTCGCATGATTGGTCCAGAAACGTGCGGCGGCGGGCGGAATGATCAGAAGCGCCACGATCAGGACAAGGCCGACCACGCGCAGGCCGATCACGATCACGGCAAGCACCAACGCCAGCACCAACAGGTCGAGCACCCGCACGGGAAAGCCGTGCGCGCGCGCATATTCGGTATCGAAGGATACCAGCGTCAGCTCCTTGAAGAACGCGGCAACCACTGCTGCGGCGATGAACGAAAATGCCGCGAGTGTGATCGCCTCGCTTCGCAACATCCCTGCGGTCGCACCGAGAAGATACACGTCGAGACCGGCCTGACCGCCGGTCTTCAACGTCTGGATGACAGTGAGCAAGACGACGCCAAGCGCGAAGAAGGTGGCGAGCACGCTGGCAATCGCGGTGTCTTCGTTGAGCCGCGTATGCGTGACGATCCACTGGATGCAGAGCGCGGAAAGCACCGCGGTCAGTGCCGATCCGGCGAGCAGAAAGGGCAGGCTTTTCCCGGAGAAGCCGAGCGCCACCGCGGTAATGAAGCCGAGCGCGACGCCGGGAAGTGTCGCGTGGGCAACCGCGTCGGCGACCAGCGCGCGCCTGCGCAGCATTGCGAAGACGCCGACGGTTCCCGTTGCCGCGCCAAGTGCTGCGGCCCCCAGCATGACGACCGTGGTATTGTAGCCGGCCTGCAGCAGGAGCACGGCCAGGATTTCTCGAAATTCAGTCATGGGCCGGGGCCGCGTTCAGCGCGAGCGGCACGCCGTAGGTCCGCGATATGTTTTCAGGCGTGAACATCTCGTCCACGGGGCCGGCGGCAATCAGCTTGCGGTTGAGCAGCAACACGCGGTCGAAAATTTCCCGCACGCTGGAAAGATCGTGATGCACGCAGACGACCAGCGCGCCGGAGTCGCGCAGGTTTCGAAACACATCGGTCATGACCTTTTCGGTCACGGCATCGACTCCCGCGAAGGGCTCGTCGAGCAGAAAGAGCTTGGCCTGTTGCGCAAGCGCACGCGCAAGAAAGACACGTTGCTGCTGGCCGCCGGAAAGCGCGCCGATCTGGTTGTCCGCGAAATCGGCGAGCCGGACCGCATCGAGAAATTCCCGGGCTTTGG
>CAUJKG010000049.1 GCA_963205465.1 Pseudomonadota bacterium
TCGAGCGGACCGGGCGAAGGCGCGGTGGTGCAGATCAAATGGCCGCGCAGCGTGTTCGTGTATGCCGATAACTTGGCTGGCACATCGCTCGACGCGGTGTAGAATTGGACAGCGGCGCTCAACACCTATATCTGCGCGTGACAGACATTTTCTACCGCGACAAAACACTGGGCGCGACAAAGATCGGGCGCGGCAATAAATTGGGACCTGACAGATCATGACCGGCGAAGACGTCACTGGCAGCATGGTAACCGGCGGCGACACTTCGCTGCTGATCGTCGATGACGACAAGCCCTTTTTGACCCGGCTGGCCCGCGCCATGGAAACGCGCGGCTTCGTGGTGGAAACCGCCGACAGCGTCGAGGAAGCGGTGGGCAAGGCGCGCGCCAATCCGCCGGCCTATGCGGTGGTGGACATGCGGCTTGGCGACGGCAACGGCCTCGACGTGGTGGCTGCGATCCGCGAAAAGCGCGAGGATGCCCGCACTGTCATCCTGACCGGCTATGGCAATATCGCAACCGCAGTAACGGCGGTGAAGCTTGGCGCGATCGATTATCTTTCCAAGCCGGCCGACGCCGACGATGTGTTCGCGGCGCTGACCCGCACATCAGGCGAGCGCGCCGCACCGCCGGAAAACCCGATGTCGGCCGACCGCGTACGCTGGGAACACATCCAGCGCGTCTACGAGATGTGCGAGCGCAATGTCTCGGAAACCGCGCGCCGGCTGAACATGCACCGCCGCACCTTGCAGCGCATACTGGCCAAGCGCGCGCCGCGCTAAGCCTCTACTCGCTCTCGCCCTCCAGTGCCGGCACCGCGACGCCGGCAAGCTCGGCTGCCAGAAGGCGGGCAGCGCCGGCACGCGCGATGCGCAGCATCAGCGCCTTGCGGGTGGCCGCCGCCATGCGGTGTTCCGGCGCTTCGCGCATGATTTCCGCGCCATAGCCATCGGAAAGGATGAAGCCGCATTCGTCGGGAAATATTTCCGCAGGCACGCCGGGATGGGTGGCGAAGAAGAAGCGGTCCGAATGCAGGCGGTAGTCCGGCCATTTGCGGTCAACGCGGAAATCCTCGATCGACGACTTGATCTCGACGATCCAGATGTCGCCCTGCCTTGTCAGCGCGACGAGGTCGGCGCGGCGGCCCGTGGCCAGCGACAATTCGGGCAGCACATGCGCGCCCATGTCGGTCAACAGGCGCTGTACGCCGCGCCGGACGAGCAGCGCCCGGTCCGACTGGCGACCATCAATGAGCGGGTTATGGGAAAGCGGCGAAACGATTGGCATGGCACGCACCATGCCAGAGTTTGTTCACGTTTTGAACCTGATTCCTGCAGCTTTCTCTCAACAACTGAGCTACGGTATTTGAGCGACTCGCGCTGAACATAGACTCTATTCGCATGCAAGAATTTGGAATCTCGAATGTCTGAGAATGAAGACCGTTCAAAGAAGTTGGCACAAATCGCCTTTGGAGAAGCATTCCAACCAGCAGATATTTCCGCGTCCAACGAGACGATCGAGACTCTGATCACTGCTTTTGAAGACGCATCCCAGTCAGACGAACAAGGTAATGAATTCTGGTACGCCCGCGATCTGCAACGGCTGCTTGGATACACAAAATGGGATAACTTCCTATCCGTTGTTGAGAGAGCACGCGAAGCGTGTGTCGCGTCAGGAAATGCAACTTCTAACCATTTTGCTGGCGTCGGGAAAATGGTTAGCCTCGGGAGCGGAGCCGAGCGCGAGATCGATGATATCGCACTTAGCCGCTACGCCAGCTACCTCGTCGCGCAGAACGGCGACCCTCGCAAACAAGAGGTGGCTTTTGCCCAAACCTATTTTGCAATCCAGACAAGGCGGCAAGAACTAGAAGATCGAGCCGCTAAAGAATACGTCCCCTTGTCGGAAGACGAACGCCGTTACCTCCTCCGCGAAGAGATCAAGGAACATAACAAAAATCTGGCAAGCGCAGCGAAGAATGCCGGCGTTAGCGATGGTAGGGACTTCGCCATATTCCAGACCCACGGATACAAGGGCCTTTATGGAGGGCTTGATGTTTCCGGAATTCAGCGGCGCAAGGGCTTGAAAGCGAGCCAGCACATTCTCGATCACATGGGTAGCACCGAGCTGGCCGCAAACCTGTTTCGGGCTACTCAAACTGAAGAGAAGCTTCGCAAGGAAAACATCAAGGGCAAGGACGCTGCCAATCGAACCCATTTTGACGTAGGCGCCAAAGTTCGCCAGACCATCCGAGAAATTGGCGGCGATATGCCTGAAACGCTGCCACCAGCCGAAGACATCAAGAAGGTCGAGCGGCGGGTAAAGCGAAGCATCGGCGGCCCGAAAGGCAAAACCGTCGACAAGTAGTCCTTGCTATTGAGACTTCACCTCTCCCGCCATTTCCTCGAGGATCGGGCAGTCGGGGCGGGCGTCGCCGTGGCAGGCGTGGATGAGTTTCTGCAAGGTGGAGCGCATCGACTGCAATTCGCGGATCTTCTCCTCGATCGCGGTGACGTGGTCGGAGGCGATCTGGCGGACATCGGCGCTGGCGCGCGAGCGATCCTGATAGAGCGCCATCAACTGGCGGCAGTCGTCGATGGAAAATCCGAGATTGCGGGCGCGCTTAAGGAAAGCAAGGCGATGAACGTCGTCGCCGGAATAATCGCGATAGCCGTTGCCGGCGCGTTGCGGCGCGATCAGGCCGATTTCCTCGTAGTAGCGGATGGTCTTGGCCGGAAGTCCGGCGTGACGGGCAGCATCACCGATGTTCATTTGCCAACCTCAAAGCGCTGTGCGGCAGTTTATTAAAATTCGGATCATTGATTTTGCTTCACATTCCCGTGAACGCTGTTGCGAAAATGCCATAGTCTGCAACTTACGCGATGGCCATGCCCAGCATATAGGCACCGCCTGCTTGGCAAGCAAAAAAATAGCCAGCATGTATACGTTCCAGAAATCGAGGCCGATTCGGCCGGATGATTCTGGGCGGGGGCAACGGTTTTACATGCGGGTGAAAGCTTTCCTTCTTGCCGCAGCACTGGCGACCGCGCTGGCCGGTTGCAGCACGATCGGCTCGACGCCGATCTT
>CAUJKG010000050.1 GCA_963205465.1 Pseudomonadota bacterium
CATCAGTTCGCGGCCTTCCTCGGGCATTTCCGCAATGAACATGCGGATGGTTTCCATCGAGACTTCTTCACGCTGCACGACGCCAGTCTCGATCAGGTTGCGGCCGATCGGCGTATAGCGATGGCCGTTATGCGCGGCATAGTTCACGCGAACATATTTGCCGTCCGGCAAACGAATCCGCGCCGAGCCCTGAATCTGGATGAAGAAAGCGTCGGCTGCGTCCCGCAGCCAGACGATTTCGAGGCCGCGATTGGTCAGCGCACCGTCTTCGATCGCAGCACGGTCGTGATACTCCACGAGCTTGCCGTCCACGCGGTGCCCGGCGCCGCCCGTGCTCGGAAATCCGGCGCGCAGCACGCGCTTGCCGAGCCGCGCCTTCGAGATGAGTTCGGGCGGGCGGCGATAGAGCGGAACGGTGAAGCCTTCGGTAAGTGTCAGGCTGCCTTCGACCTCCGGCTCGTAATAGCCGGTGAGCAGGCCCGTGGTCTCGCCAAGCTTGGAAACGCGAACCGGGCGAAAGTTTTCTTCGAAGAATTTTTTCGCCACTTCGTCGCTGACCGGCTCGGGCAGTTTCAGCGCGCGCGGACAGACTTCGCGAAGCGCTTTCTCCATCGGCCGAACGTCTGCAACGGCTTTGCGTTTCAGAAGAACTTCACAGCTTTTTCGAAAGCCGGCGAAGACCTGCGCCTGCTTGTCGGCGCTCCAGCCGTCAAGCTGCTCGAACGAAACAAAATCGTATTGCGCTTCGGGAAATTCGAGCGAGCCGACATTCGCCGCAGCAAACCCGCCCGGCAGGAGCAGCGCGCAACACGCAATTGCTATGCTTGCGTGCCGGATGCGCTGCATCGGCCTCACGCCGCTTCGTTGTTCTCGACGAGCTTCCAGTTCGGATCGGACGACTTCACGTCGCGCGCGAACATCCAGAGATCCTCTACGTCCGTGAGCGCCTCGGCGCTGCCGTCGACGATGTTGCCATCCTTGTCGCGCGTCGCGGAGACGAGCTGCGAGACGAAATCGATGGTGATGCGCGCCTCGTTGCCGACGAGCTCCGCATTCCTGATCTCGGCCTTGTCGAGCGAGACGAAGCGGGACTCCATCTTGTGCCCGCGGGCTTCGCGTTCGTTGATCGCGGCGGCGAACTCCTCGAACAGCTCCTTGCCGAGCATGCCGCGAAGCGCTTTGCGATCGCCCTCGGCAAACGCCATGACGATCATCTCGTAGGCGGCCTTGGCGCCTTCGATGAAATGACGGGCGTCGAAATTGCGATCGACGCGGGCGATGGCGTCGAGACCGGCCGCGACCGCGCTCCCAGGCGCGGCGATGCCCGCCCAGCGCTCCGCGGCCGGGACTTCGCGGTCGGCGTCACGCAGAACCGCCGCTTCTTCAGCACGGGTTCCGACGCTCGCCGGCTTGTCCGGCAGGGTCGCGGGTTTGGGTTCCTTACCCGAATAGGGATCGAACGGCGGCCGTTCGCGGCCGGTGCGGGTTCCCAGAACGCTGCGCAGCCGCGCAAAAATGAAAACGGCCAAAGCGAGGAATATGATCGTGTAGATGTCGAACACGGCGTTCATCGTCTGTCGTTCCGGCCCGAAAGGGAAGTAAGAGCGGATTTGAGCGGGTTAACCCCGTTCATATGGGCCTTTTGCGACTTCTTCCAAGCCGCGTGCAGGCTTTTTTTGGCACGGCGTTAACTCGCAGACAGGGTAAACGATCCGCTTTGACAACGCCAATGGCGCAAAACGCCGCCAAAGCTGGGTTTTCTTGTGCCCCATCGGGCCGCATGCTAGCGACCGGGCCGTTCGGCGCGCACGACGCCCCAAAGACATCCACAAATTCACGGCTGGAGCACCAAGATGACGACCCAGAATGGCGGCCAGACCGACGCAAACGCGCCGGGCCTCGGTATCCTCGGACAGTATGTGAAGGACCTCTCGTTCGAGAACCCCAACGCGCCGCAGTCGTTGATGATGCAGCCGGAGCAGCCGCCGGCCGTGGACGTTCAAATCAACGTGAATGCGAAGCCGATGGCGGAGCCCGACTACGAGGTCGAGCTGAAAATCGAGGTGCGCGCCGAGGACAAGAAGGCCAAGCGCGTGCTCTTCAACCTCGAACTCGCTTATGCCGGCGTCTTCCGCATCACCAACATGCCGAAGGAAAATATCCAGCCGCTGCTTCTGATCGAGTGCCCGCGGCTTCTGTTTCCGTTTGTGCGCCGGATCGTCGCCGATTCGATCAGCGAAGGCGGGTTTCCGCCGATCATGTTGCAGCCGGTCGATTTCGCGGCGCTGTTCCGCGCGCGCGCGGAAAGTGCAACCGCGGTCAAATCCTGAACTTTACTTGGCTGCCGGAAGCGTCTTCTCGTCGAGATAATCGAGCCAGATCGCCTTCTCACCGAGGGACGCGACGAAGAGGCGATGTGCGTCGGCTTCGTCGCTGTTCAATTGCGAGCTTTGTCTCGCCTTGCGCTTTTTCGCGCTGAAGGTCGTGACCGAAAACTCTTCGCGCACGACTTCGACCAACCCGAGCTTCGCCTGACGGCCGCCGGCTAGCTCGGCATAGACTTCCGCGAGAAGTTCGGCATCGAGCAGCGCGCCGTGTTTGGTGCGGCGCGAATTGTCGATGCCGTAGCGCGCGCAGAGATCGTCGAGCTTGTTGCCACCGCCTGGATGCTTGCGGCGCGCGAGAATTAGCGTATCGACGACACGATCCCGCGTCGGCGGCAAGAGACCGCACTTCTTCAGTTCGTATTCGATGAAAGTCATGTCGAAGCCGGCGTTATGCGCCACGAGCTTCGAGTCCATGCCGATGAATTCGAGAAACTGTTCTGCGACCTCGGCGAAAAGCGGCTTGTCGGAAAGAAACTCCGCGCTCAAGCCGTGCACGGCTTCCGCCTGCGCCGGCATGTCGCGTTCGGGATTGATATAGACGTGGAAGGTCGCGCCGGTCGGAATCCGGTTGAGCAACTCGACGCAACCGATCTCGACAATGCGATCTCCAGTGCCGGGATCGAATCCGGTGGTTTCGGTATCGAATACAATCTCGCGCATCTTCTAGACCGGTCTCTTCTTTCGCACCCAGCCGGGTTGCAGAACTTCCGCCAGAATCTCTTTAACCTGCATTCGGGCGGATTGGAGTCCTTCGCCGGTGTTGATCACAAAATCCGCGCGAACACGTTTTTCCGAATCGGGCAGCTGCCGTTTCAGAATGGCTTCGAATTTTTCCGGCGTCATCCCCGGCCGTGCCAATACACGCGCGCGCTGCACTTCCTCCGGCGCGCTGACCACGATCACGGCATGGAACTTGGAAGGATCGCCGGTTTCGAACAAGAGCGGAATATCGAGCAGCACTGCTTTGGCGCCGGATGCTTCCGCATCTCTCAGGAACTCCGCGCGGAGTTTGCCAACGAGCGGATGGATCAGCTTCTCAAGCCGGGCAAGCGCTTCGGGCTTGCCCACGACCTGTTGCGAGAGTTTTTCGCGATCGACGGTTCCGTTCGCGGTCGTGCCCGGGAATTCCTGCTCGATGAGCGGGACCGCTTCCCCGGCATAAAGCCGGTGCACCGCGGCGTCGGCGTCGAACATCGGCACGCCTTCCTCGACGAACATCTGTGCGGTCGTGCTTTTGCCCATACCGACCGAGCCGGTCAGCCCGAGAAGGAACACTTATGATTTTCCTTGTTTTGCGGCATCTTTGACGAGGTCGGCGACAATGAGCGCGCGCAGTTCCGGCGTCACCTCCGGCCGCACGCCGAACCAGCGTTCGAAACCCGGAACCGCCTGATGCAACAGCATGCCGAGACCATCGACGGCCGGGTGATCCAGTTCACGCGCCTGCCGCAGCAGTTCCGTTTCCAGCGGCACGTAAACGATATCGCTCACCGCGGCACCCTTTTTCAAACTCTCGAGATCGATCTCGAGCGGCGGCTGCCCCTTCATGCCGAGCGAGGTCGTGTTGACGAGGAGATCGGCGGAAGGAAGTAGCGATGAGAGCTCGTCATAGCTCGCGACCGCGGCCTCGATCTTCAATTCTCGCAGAAGTTCGTGGGCGCGTTCGCGCGAGCGGTTGACGATCGTGAGCCGCGCCACGCCGCGCGCTTTCAGCCCGTAGATGATCGAACGCGCCGCGCCACCGGCACCGAGTACCACTGCATGTTCGGTACGCGCCTGCCAGCCGGGGATCGAATCGTCGAGATGCGCGAGAAATCCGGCAACGTCGGTATTGTCGGCGTGCAATTCGCCGTTCTCAAGCCAGAGCGTGTTTGCGACTCCGAGCGCACGCACTACAGCCGTTACATGTTTCGCGTTTCGCGCTGCGGCTTCCTTATGCGGCAGCGTTACATTGCAGCCGACAAGACCGTGCGAAGCGAAGTTCTGCAGAAAATCATCGATTTCTTCAGGCCGGACTTCGCGCCGCAGATATTCGCCATCGATCTTGTGCTGCCGCAGCCAGTAGCCGTGAATGAGCGGCGAGCGCGAATGGACGATCGGATAGCCGATCACGCAGGCCCGTTTCACGACACCATCATCCCGGAAGAACGAAAGTAAGCGAGCAGCGGCATCAAGGGCATGCCGAGAATGGTGAAGTGATCGCCTTCGATTTTTTCGAAGAGATTCACGCCGACGCTTTCGAGCTGGTAGGCGCCGACGCTTTGCATGACGCGCTCGCCCGCTTCGTCGAGATAAGCGTCGAGAAAGGCGTCGCTGAAATCATGCATCTTCAGATGTGCGCTCGATACCGTTTCGAACAGTACGTTGCCGTCGCAGACCACCGTGATACCGGAATGCAGCGCGTGGGTCTTGCCGGAAAACTTGCGAAGCTGCGCGCGCGCGGCTTCGCGCGATTTCGGCTTGGAGAAGCGTTCGTTGCCGAGCGCCAAGGTCTGATCGGCGCCGAGAACGATTCGAGCCGGGTTGCGCTTTGCCGTTTCGAACGCCTTGGCGCGCGCAAGCAGCAATGCCGCGCCTTCCGGTGTCGCGGCTTCTTGCGGAGATGCAGCTTCGGCGGCGCGCTCGTCGATATCTGCGGGATCGACCGCGAGCGGAATGCCGGCAGCTTCCAGCAGCGCGCGGCGCGGCGCGCTTTTGGATGCAAGCACCAGCGGCTCCGCACACCAAAGCGTCATTGAACATTCGCCGCATCGCGGCGGCGCTCCTGCAAGAGGGCGATGACCGCGGCCGCGGTTTCCTCGATCGAACGGCGCGTCACGTCGATGACCGGCCAGTTATGCCGCGTACAGAGTTTCTTGGAGTTGGCAATTTCATCGCTGACCGAGTGACGATCGACATAATTCGAATCGGATTGATGTGCGTTGAGACCAAGCAGACGGTTTTGCCGGATCTGCACGATGCGTTCGGGGCTCGCGATCAGGCCGACGACCAGAGGCCGGGTCACCCGCTCCAGTTCGCCCGGGGGATCGATGCCCGGCACCAGCGGGACGTTCGCAGTCTTGATGCCGCGGTTGGCGAGATAGATGCTGGTCGGCGTCTTCGAGGTGCGGGAGATGCCGACCAGCACCACATCGGCCTCATCGAGATTTTCCGGATGCTGCCCGTCATCGTGGACCAGCGTGTAGTTCAGGGCGTCGATCCGCCGGAAATAGTCGGCATTCAGCATGTGCTGGCCGCCGACCCGGGGAGTCGTTTCGGTTCCGAGATAAGAGGCGAAAAGACTGAGAACAGGGTTCAAAATCGACAGGCAAGGGATGCTGCGTTCCTTGCAATGGCGCTCCAGCCGGTCGGTCAGGACCGGATCGACGAGGGTATAAAGCACGATGCCCGGATTGGCCTCGATATCGGTCAGCACCGGTTCGAGCTGCTTCACGTTCCGGATCAGCGGGTAAACGTGCTCGATGGGAGAGACGGTCGAATACTGCGCCGCCGCCGCCCGGCCGACCGCGAGCAGCGTTTCGCCGGTAGCATCCGAAACGAGATGCAGATGAAAATAGCTGGCGGATTTCGGCACGCGCGCATTGTCCCGGAGGCTGTGGATTGCTGGGGAGAAGGCCACGGTAAAATGCCCGGCGCAAGACCGCCTTGGGATAGCGGCCGGAATCGTCCCGATTCATTCGCCGCAGCGGAGAATCTGGCGGATGTTTGTGACTTATGGGAATAAGTGAGGAAACGCCGACGACGCGGGCAGTTAGAACGGATGTGATTTCCGGGGACGAAGTGAATCGTGGAGCGATTCACACGGGCAATCACTTGTTCACGGACTCGATAGGTCAAACAGACTCAACAAAAGATTCTAGAAAAGATTCTATGAAGGAAAGGATAATCGAGAAGTGAAGGATAAGTTCCTCCGCGTACTCGACGGCGAGAAGTTCGACGTGCCGCCGGTCTGGATGATGCGGCAGGCAGGACGCTATCTTCCTGAATATCGCGAGACGCGAAAGAAAGCCGGCGGCTTTGTCGATCTGTGTCTTAATCCGGAGCTTGCCAGCGAAGTCACGTTGCAGCCGATCCGACGCTTCGGCTTCGATGCGGCAATCATCTTCTCCGATATTCTGATCGTGCCTTATGCGCTCGGCGCGAAGTTATGGTTCGAGGAAGGCGAAGGTCCGCGGCTCGAACCGGTCACGGACGAAGCCGGTTTTTCGAAGCTTTCCGAAACACTCGATCCTTCGATCGTTGCGCGTGTCTACGAAGCGCTGGCGATGACGCGGGCGGCCTTGCCGAAGGAAACCGGGTTGTTCGGCTTTTGCGGTGCGCCCTGGACGGTGGCGACCTATCTGGTGGCGGGACGAGGTACGGAGGATCAGGCGCCGGCGCGACTTCTGGCAATGCAGGAGCCGGTATTGTTTCAGAAGATCATTGACCGGCTTGT
>CAUJKG010000051.1 GCA_963205465.1 Pseudomonadota bacterium
GCACCGGAAGATTCCTTCCACTCCTCGCGATTCGGGAGCAGCCGGCCGATTTTCGATTTGAGCAGCGTCAGGCCGCCTCTCTGTTCGAGATTATAGAGAATTTCGCCGATACCGAACAGACCCATGAGCAGCGGCACCAGATCGATACCGTCGGCGATTGCCGGAACGCCCATCGTGAATCGCTCGACGCCGGTTACCGTATCGACACCAACGAGACCGAACAGCACTCCAAGAAGGACCATGCATATGCCGCGAACGGGCGATCCGCCGCCGATCGTCGCGCTCAGCACGAGACCGAACACCGCCAGCGCAAAATACTCCGGCGGCCCGAACGAAACAGCAAAGTTGGCGAATGCCGGCCCGACGAAGCTGAGCGCTACGACCGAGACCGTGCCCGCGATGAACGATCCGATCGCGGCAATCGATAGCGCCGGCCCGGCCCGGCCCTGTTTCGCCATTTCATAGCCGTCGATACAGGTGATGACGGATGCCGCCTCGCCCGGCACGCGAAGCAGGATCGACGTCGTGGAGCCGCCGTACATCGCGCCATAATAGATGGATGCGAGCATGATGATCGCGCCGAGCGGATCGCCGACCTGAAACGTCAGCGGCAACAATACGGCGATCGTGGTCATCGGCCCGAGCCCGGGCAGCACGCCAACCAACGTGCCCAGCAAGCAGCCGACAAATGCATAGAGCAGATTTTGCGGGAGCACCGCCAGCGAGAGCCCGTAGGCGATCTGTTGAAGTGAATCGATCATAACAAGCCCGGCAACATCTTCATCGGAACTTTAAGCAGGTAAACGAATACGACCCATCCGACCGCGATCAGAAACGCGGCGATCCCGAGCCCCTTCGTCCAGCTTTGCTGTTCGAGCCCCCGCACCCACGCGACGATGAGAACGACCGTTGGAATCAGAAAACCGAGATAGGGTAGCGCGAACGCATAGACACAGAGCGTGATGATCGCTGTCAGCGGCGCCGGATGGAAGCGCTCGCCGCTGTCAAACTCTTCCCGCAGGATCAGCAGAAGAGTGGGAGCCAGAAGAACTGCAGCCGCAAACGGGAGCAACCCGGGCCCCGGACCGTCATCGGTCCAGAACCCGAGTTTCCATGAAGCCAAACCGAACGCCACCGCCACGATTGCGATCAGCGCAACCGCGACGGTAATCGGCCGTTCGAAAACGCGAAGCATCTGCGTTACTTCTTCGTGCTTTCGATCAGTCCTTTAGCCAGCGCATATTCTCCTTCAACCAGCTTCTTTACTTCCGCGCCCGGAAGATCGACGATTTGCATCGCGAGTTTGCGCATCGTCTCCTGGAACGCCTTATCGTTCAGCGCCTTGCGGAATGCATCTTCCAGCTTGGCGCGAATATTCTCAGGGAGCCCTTTCGGCGCGATGATCGCCTGCACCGAGCGAAGCGACTTGTAGCCGAGTTCCGAGAAAGTCGGCACGTCGGGATAGACTTCGGAGCGCTTGACTGCCGATACCGCGAGCAGACGCATTTGTTTGCTCTCGATGAACGGAGCCCATACCGAGGTCTCCATGATGAAGTCGACGTGCTTGCCCAACAAAGCCGGGGCAGAACCTGCCGAACCCTGCTGCGGAACATGCACAACCTTCACGCCAGCATCCCGCTGCAACGCTTCGATCGTAAGATGCTGTGTGGTACCGACACCGCCCGTACCGTATTTCAGTTTTCCGGGGTTGGCTTTGGCGAAGGCAAGCAGATCGCTCAGCTTTTTGAAGGGAGAATCCTGCAACACCGCAATGCCGATCAGGTTATCGCCATAATAGCTGATGTACGAAAAATCGTTGATGGGATCGAAAGAAAGCTGACGGCCCTGCAACGAAACCAGGTAAGCCGTGCTGGACAGCGTGCCGATGGTGTAGCCGTCCGGCTGCGCTTTCGCGAGTTCGGCCATGCCGATGGTGGTCGATGCACCCGGGCGGTTCACCACGACGATAGGCTGGCCAAGATAAGCTTCCGCTGCCTTGGCGAGCACGCGCGCGGTTTGATCGGTGCTGCCACCCGCCGCCCACGGCACGATCAGCGTAATCGGCTTGTCCGGATACTGCGCATTGGCCGGCTGACCGGCGAAGGCCAGCGATGCCGCGACGGCCAGGCCCCATACCACTTGCTTGAATTTCATCCCACTATCTCCCTCGTTCTTCGTTGTAGAATGCTATCGGTACGAGCCGCGCCGTAAGCAGCATCTCGTCAGAAAATTCTTTGCAACGCTGACGGGTCGTCGCATCGCCTTCCCCGTTACTTAAGCGCAAAAATCGCATCGACTTCCACTGCTGCGTTAAGCGGCAGTGCGCTGCTGCCGACGGCCGCCCGCGTATGCCGTCCCGCTTCAGCAAGCGCTGCGACGATGAGGTCCGAAGCTCCGTTCACAACGGCCGGCTGCTGGTGAAAATTCGCGTCGCAGTTCACAAAGCCGCCTAGGCGAACGCAGCGTACAATACGGTCGAGATCGCCCAACGTCGCCTTGGCCTGGCTCAGAATGTTAAGTGCACAAAGTTGCGCCGCCAGTTTCCCTTCTTCGACATTCAGATCGACGCCGACCCTGCCGGCGTAGCGAATTTGTCCAGCAGCGATCGGAAGCTGGCCGGACACGAAGAGCAGGCCGCCGGCTTCAAGCGCGGCCACATAATTCGCAATGCTCGGCTGTGCGACAGGAAGCTCAAAACCAGCTTCGCGCAAACGCTTTTCGACCTGCGACATCATTCCCCGTCCTGCGTTCCTTTTATAGGAACATCGTTCTAGATTTATTTCTCTTACTACCCTCGAACTTTTCGGATTGCAACGCCGGGAAAACCTCACGAACCCGCGGTGAATGAGGTAAAAAGCGCATAAACAAAGGCTTTTCAGCGTTCCTGCGACGCTCCGAGCCGCTGCGAGACACGCTCTGCCGACTCCTTGATCAGTTTGCACAAGTCGGCAATCGCTTTTGCCGTAAGTTTATGCCGCGGCACCGCGCCACTGAGCGCTCCAACCGTTTCCCTCCGGGCATTGCGGATCGCCGAACCCACCGCAAATACATTGTCGATGTTTTCTTCATCGCAGACGGCGTAACCGAGCCGCCGGCACTCCTCGAGGTCCTTCGCAAGTGCGGAATAGGTGCGCCGTGTCCGCTTGGTCAGTTGCTTGTAGGGAGGAGGCCCCAGCAGCTCGGCCACCTCATCGTCCGATTTCGCGGCCAACAACGCTTTTCCCAGGGCGGTCGAATGCAAATAGGTGGTTGAACCGGGCGCGTTGGTGATCGTGATCGCCGCGCCGCTCTGCACGGCGGCAAGATACACAACCGACCTGTCGCGCAGCACACCGAGAAAGCTGTTCACATGGCTCTGGTCGGCAAGCGACCTCAACTCCGGCCAGGCCGCCGCGTTCAGATCTACGTTCGATATGAAGGTCGAACCGATCTGAAAGGCTTTATATCCAATCCTCCAACGCGATGACTCTGCCGACTTTTCGATGAATCTCGCTTCAGACAGCGTATTGATCAATCGCTGCGCCATACTCGGAGCGATACTCAGTTGTCTGGCGATATCGCGCACACCCATTTCGCCCTTCTCGCCGAGAAGCTCGAGAATATAGAGGGCACGGGCAACGGTCTGGCTTCCCAAATTTACTT
>CAUJKG010000052.1 GCA_963205465.1 Pseudomonadota bacterium
GTTCTTTGTCACCTCTTGTTGCGCAGTCGCGCTGGCTATTACTGGCTCGCGATCCGTGAGAGTCCCGAAGCCGCCGAAGCGCTCGGCATCAACATCTTCCGTTACAAGATGTATGCCGTGGTGCTGTCCGCGGCGCTGACCTCGCTCGGCGGCGTGTTCTTCGCTTTCTTCTATAATAACCTGTTCCCCGAGCAGGTTTTCCATATCTCACGCTCGATCGAGATCATTCTCGGGCCCATCATCGGCGGGGTCGGCACGCTGTTCGGTCCGATCGTCGGCGCATTCCTGCTGACGGGTCTTGCCGAGAGCTTGCGCGAAATCATGCTGCGGCTTGGCATCGATCTTCCGGGCGTGAAGCAGGTTTTCTACGGCATCTGCCTTCTCGCCGTTGTCATGTTTCTGCCCGAGGGCGTCTGGCCGCCGCTGAAGAAGAAACTCGGTCTCGATCGCGAAACCAACGGCAAGGAGGGCTGACCTTGGCGCTCCTTGAAGTCAAAGGCATTTCGAAGAGTTTCAGCGGCCTCAAGGCCGTGCAGAACGTTTCCTTCGATGTGCCCGAGGGCAAGATCGTCGCCCTGATCGGTCCGAATGGAGCCGGCAAGACGACCTGCTTCAATCTGATCGCGGGTGTTTATAAGCCCGATGGTGGTTCGGTTGCACTCAATGGCAATCGCATCGACGGCAAGCGGCCCGACGAAGTATGCCGCGCGGGCATCGGACGCACGTTCCAGATCGTGAAGCCTTTCGCGGGCCTGAGCGTGCTCGACAACGTGGTTGTTGGAGCGCTGAACGCGGCCACTTCCGTCAATGCCGCGCGCGAGAAAGCCGACGAGGTGCTCGAGATCCTTGGTCTTGCACCGAAGCGCCTGCAGGCTGCGTCCACGCTGACCTTGCCTGACCGCAAGCGGCTCGAAGTTGCGCGCGCGCTGGCGACCCAGCCGAAGCTTCTGCTGCTCGACGAAGTCATGGCAGGACTTCGCCCCACCGAAGTCGATCAGATCGTGCGCGTGCTGCTCGATCTCAACAAGCGCGGGCTCACAATTCTGCTTATCGAGCACGTCATGCGCGCGGTCATGGCGCTTTCCAGCAACGTCATCGTGCTTCACCATGGCGAGTTGATTTCCCGCGGCACGCCCGACGAGATCGCACAGGATCCGAAAGTGCTCGAATGCTACCTCGGGGAGGAAGCGCTGTGATCCTCGAGATCAAGGACCTCGATCTTTATTACGGCGACGCCCAAGCGCTTGATCGCGTGTCCCTGGAAGTCGGGCAGGGCGAGCTTGTCGCCATCGTCGGCGCCAATGGCGCTGGCAAGTCGAGTTTGATCCGGACCATTGCCGGCATCGAGCGGCCGCGCGGCGGTTCGATCCGCTTCAAGGGCGCGGATATCACTGGCCGCCCCAGTCATTTCGTATGCAATCTCGGCATTGGTCAGGTTGCGGAAGGCCGCCAGATTTTTCCTTCCATGACGGTGCAGGAAAATCTGGAAATGGGTGCGCTCCTGCCGCGTGCACGCGCCAAGCTCAACGATGAAATCGAACATGTCTATGCGCTGTTTCCTCGGCTGGCCGAACGCAGAGAACAGATTGCCGGGACGATGTCGGGCGGTGAACAGCAGATGCTGGCGATCGGGCGTTGTCTGATGGGGCAGCCCGAACTCATTATGTTCGACGAGCCCTCGCTCGGTCTGGCGCCTGCGCTGGTGCAGGAACTCTTTCAGACCATCCGCAAACTTCGCGAAGGCGGCCTCACGGTGCTTCTGGTCGAGCAAAACGTGGCGATGTCGCTCAAGCTCGCCGACCGCGGCTATGTGATCGAGAACGGCCGCATCGTGCTGTCAGGCACCGGCGAAAAGCTTCTGCACGACGACGGCGTGCGACAGGCTTATCTCGGCATCGCGCATTAGCGGCGTTCGTTGGCGCTATCTGTTCCCGATCCTCAGCGGAAGAACAGGAACGTCGTGACGATGAAGAGCGGGATGAGAACCAACCCCGACCACAGCATGTAGCCGAAGAAGCTCGGCATTTTCACGCCGCCGTTTCGCGCGATCGCATAAACCATGAAGTTGGGCGCATTGCCGATATAGGTATTCGCGCCCATAAACACTGCGCCCGCCGAGATCGCGGTCAGCGTCAGCGCGCCCTTCGTCATCAGATGCTGTGGGTCGCCGCCGGCAAGCTCGAAGAACACGAGATAAGTCGGCGCATTGTCGAGGAATGACGACAGCGCGCCGGTCAGCCAGAAATAGGCGACGTTGTTCGCGCTGCCGTCCGGGTTGGTAACGAGCGCGACGAGCGGCGCGAAAGCGCCGTTCTTGCCTGCCTGTAGCATCGCGAGCACCGGAATGATCGTGATGAAGATGCCGGCAAAGAGTTTCGCCACCTCCTGAATCGGCCCCCAGGAGAATCCGTTTGCCGTATGGTTCGCGTTCGGCGTGAGCCAGAGCGAAACGATCGTGACCAGGATCATGGTGACGTCACGCAGGAGGTTCTGGATCGCGATTTCGGTGCCGAGCAGCGTGAAGGTACCGAGTTTCACACGTGCACTCAAAAGAATCGCGCCGATGATGACGAAAATCAGAATGAAGTTGATGCCGCCCTTGAGTGCGATGGCGCGGTCCGGTGTCGGGTCCTTCTTCAGATGCCCCTCGCGCCGGTAGATGATCGTATCGAGCACGAAGAAGCCGATCAAAAGTGCGATCGCGCAGAACGCTGTCTCGGGCAGCAAATGCGTCGTGGTCCAGAAGAAGTC
>CAUJKG010000053.1 GCA_963205465.1 Pseudomonadota bacterium
GACTGGGCGTCTTCGCCCGTCGGGCCCATGGAAACCTGGGCCCCGTGCATTTGCTCTGCGGTGCGTGTGGTCCTGTCCTCCAAGGCGGCCATGTGCGTCCTCGCCGGCCGCGACGGCGTGGTGATCTATAACGACGCCATGCGGGAGATGTTCGGCGCGCAATACGGCGACACCCTCGGCAAGCCGGTCGCGCAGGTGGTGCCGGAAGCCGCCGAATTCTACCGGCGCGCCATCGACGCCGCCTATGCCTGCGAGCCCAGCGTCTATCCTGATTCACCGATCAAGCTCCGCAGCGGCGGCACCGCGTGGTTCGACCTTGAGTTCACCCCGATCGCCGATGAGCACGGCGTGGTCCATGGCTCGCTGCTCACCTGCAACGAAACCACGGCGCGGGTTCTTGCCATCCGCGACTTGCAGAAATCGCGCGAGCGTCTCGACGCCGCACTCAATGCCGGCGGTATCGTCGGCACCTGGGAGATGGATGTAGCCACGGGGATCGTGATTTCTGATGCGCGCTTTGCGCGGCTGCACGGCATCGACCCGGACCGCGCCGCGCGCGGTCTGTCAGGCGAGGTTTTCATCGCCGCGGTCGATGCGCGCGACCGCGAGAAGGCGATGGAGAGGGCCAGGCGTTTGCGAGCTACCGGCGAAGACCTGCGATGCGAATACCGGACCAGCGGCGAAATGGGAAAACCATACTGGATCCTCGCGACAGCCCGCGCCATCCGCGACGAGGACAACAGGCTCTTGCGGCTGAGCGGCGTTGCCGTCGATATCACGACCCAGAAGGAAGCCGAGAAAGCGCTCGCCGAAAGCAAGCTGCGCTTCGAGATGCTTGCCGAGAGCATTCCGCAGATCGTCTGGAGCACCGACAAGCACGGCGTGCACGATTACTTCAACCGCCGCTGGCACGAATTCGTGGGCCTGCTTCCCGAGCAGGTCACGCCGCAATCCTGGATGGTGCTCGTGCACAGGGAGGACTGGCACTCCGTGATGCGGCACTGGACGGAATCGCTCGAGACCGGCCGGCACTATGACGTCCAATACCGCTTTCGGCATCACTCGGGAGAATATCGCTGGATGCGCGTTACCGCGCAGCCGCTGCGCGGCGCCGACGGAGAAATCACGCGCTGGTTCGGAATCGCCTCCGACATCCACGAAGAGAAACTGCTCGCGATGAAGCGCGAACTGGTGTCCCGCGAACTCAATCACCGCATCAAGAACCTGTTTGCGATCACGGACGGTCTGATCACGCTGTCCTTGCGCGAGAACAGCGATCTGGCGTCATTCACTACGCAGCTGCGGGGCAGGCTCGCGGCGCTGAACAGCGCGCATGATCTCATCATTTCCCGCGATGGAGAGGAAATCCCGAACGAGGCCAATTCCCTCCATGAACTGCTGCGGCGACTGCTTGCCCCCTATAATTGCGTCACCGGACGGCGGGTCCGGATCGGCGGCGACGATATCGCGGTCGATAGTGCCGCGGTGACTTCGCTCTCGCTGGTCTTCCACGAGCTTGCGACCAATGCCACAAAACACGGCGCGCTCGCCGACGCCGAGGGCTCTGTCGAAATCAACTGCAGGCGTTCCGGCGCAATATTTTACGTAACGTGGAAAGAAGGCGGCGCGCAGACGCCGTGCGCGTCCGACAGGGGCGGTTTCGGTTCGAAGCTCCTGCATCTGGCCATGGAGAAGCAGCTTTCCGGTCACATGGTTCATTACCCCGAGGCGGACGGACTGCGAATCGAGCTGGATTTTCCCTGCAGCAGCCTCGCGGCGGAGGAGATCTCCCGCAAGAAGACGAATTGAATTTGCGCGCCGTATGATCGCGTCGGCGCGCTGGCCTAAGCGAAGCAGGGGCTTGCCAGTGCGAGGCCGGGTAATCCATACGGTCTACTTGCGCGCTTGGCGTTTCATCATGGATTGCGGGGGTTGAGCCCGGCAATGACGAGTAGGGCAATGACCGACACCACCTCCGCAATCAAAGCAGGCACCACTGGCACCGCTGAACTCGTCGTCGGCGAAGAACACACCGCGCCCCGTGTTGGCTCCGGCAAGATTCGCGTGCTCGCGACCCCGGTCATGATCAACCTGATCGAGGCGGCGGCGCTGAACGCCGCCGAGCATTTATTGCCCGCAGGCCATCAAAGCCTCGGCACACTCCTCAACGTGAAGCATATCGCGGCCACCCCGGTCGGCATGAAGATCAAGGCGACCGCGACGGTCACGAAGGTCGAGGGCCGCAACATCTACTTCGACGTCACCGCGGTAGACGAAAAGGAAGAGATCGGCGGCGGCACGCATGAGCGCGTGGTCGTCAACGTCGAGCGCTTCGATAAGCGCGTGCAGCGGAAGATCAACGGGGAATAGTTCATTCGTCGTGGCGACGTAGTTTGCTCGTATCGTCCCTGCCGACGGGCCGCGCTTGTGTGCGTCGGAATGACATCTCAGGGGTCGTCTCCGCGAAGGCGGGGACCCATAACCCCGGCGAAAGGTATTTCCGCAGTCGCTCGAAATACACCGCAAACCCAGGGAGTATGGAGTCCCGCTTTCGCGGGAATGACCTGCAAAAACTTTCTTCCCGCAGCCCAAGAGAAATCTTGACTCCAAACTGAAATAGGTCTATATTCCTATTCGCTCCAGTCCTCGAAAGAGGGGCGTGTGGCCACGCGAACCATCATGCGGGCTGGAGGCTTCGGTCCGGTTCATCTCGCGTTTCGCGGCGCGGGGGACCGGCGGCCCAAGCCGCATCCTCCCGGCGCGCCGGCTGCGCGTCACGGAGTCCGGGCGCTGCGTTCGCCGAACTCGCCCGAAAGCGAGGCGGAAGCAGCCGAACTCAAAGCGGTGGAAGTCCGTCCACCGGGGATCATGCGGAGCAAGCCGTAACGCCTGAAGCGCGCGGGATGCCGGGGAGCCGGCATGGTCGCGGTGACGGCCAGTATCAGTGTGCCGGC
>CAUJKG010000054.1 GCA_963205465.1 Pseudomonadota bacterium
TTCGGCAAGCGAAGCCTCCAAAGTCTCCCCCCTCCCTGTCCCTCTCCCGCAGGCGGGAGAGGGGCGCCTAGTTGCGCCGCCGCAGCCCCCAGCAACGCCGCAGGCGGTATGGAACGCCCTCACCCCCGCCGCCGTCGTCCACACCCGCGCGACGCTCGGCAAAGCGGAACTGCCTGCGCAGCTCGCGCGCTGGCTCGAGGCGCTCGACGCCACCGGACGTTGGGCGCTGTTGTAGCGCATCACCGGCGGCTTGCGCATCGGCGTCTCGGCGCGGCTTGCGAAGACGGCTGCCGCGGCACTAGGGGCCCATAGCGTGACGGATGTCGAACTGGTCTGGCCGGGGCTCGAGCCGCCTTACGAGACGTTATTTCGCTGGCTCGAAGGCGAGGGTGAAGCACCGGAGTCCAATAACCCGGTGTCGTTTCGCCCGGTGATGCTCGCGCATGCGATCGAGGAAGTCGATTTCGAGAAGCTCGACCCCTCGGATTTCGCTGCGGAGTGGAAGTGGGATGGCATCCGCATTCAGGCGGCAAGCGGTCTGGATAAGAGCGGCAATCGTGTTACCCGCCTTTACTCGCGCACGGGAGAAGAAATCACCAGGAGCTTTCCTGACCTGCTTCCGGCCTTCAAGCAGGACGGCGTGATCGATGGTGAGTTGCTGATCCTGCGCGAGGGGCGCGTGCAGAGCTTCAACGTGTTGCAGCAGCGACTGAACCGGAAGACGATTTCGTCGAAGCTCCTGGAAGAATTTCCTGCTCATATTCGCGCCTATGATCTTCTTGCCGAAGGCGAGGAGGATTTGCGCGACCTGCCGTTGACAAGGCGCCGGGAACGGCTCGAGCGCTATGTAAAATCGCTAAACGATAATCGCATTGATCTTTCGCCGATGGTTGGGTTCGATAACTGGGATACGCTTACGCAGGCGCGGAGCGATCCGCGCTCCCACGGTGCTGGCGATGACGCCGATGCGGTGGAAGGCGTGATGCTCAAGCGCCGCGACGCCATTTATCAGCCCGGCCGGCCGAGGGGACCGTGGTGGAAGTGGAAGCGCGATCCTAAGGTAATCGATGCGGTATTGATGTACGCGCAGCGCGGCCACGGCAAACGCTCGTCGTTCTATTCTGACTACACCTTCGGAGTATGGAGCAACAGCGAGGAGGGCGAGCGGCTTGTTCCCGTGGGAAAGGCTTATTTCGGATTTACCGACGAGGAGCTGAAGGAGATCGACCGTTTTGTGCGTCGGAATACCGTGAACAAATTTGGACCGGTACGCGAGATCACGCACGAGCCACACAAGGGCCTGGTGTTTGAAGTTGCGTTCGAGGGACTGGCCCGCTCGGCTCGTCATAAGTCTGGGGTTGCGATGCGTTTTCCCCGCATCAACCGCCTGCGCTGGGACAAGGAGCCAAGAGACGCTGACCGGATCGCAGTCTTGGAGGCGATGCTCGAAAGTTGAGACCATCAGCGATTGCGTTTGGTTGATCAGGGAAATATAGAGAAACGATCCGGGCTTTGAGCCTTGCCAGAAAGTAGCTTGAACATTTTTGCTTATGAAGTTGGCCCGAGGCAAGATACGAAGTCAGCCTTGGAACGTTGAGCCGATTCATGCGTACTTTTTTTGATAGAATTTTTTCGCGAAAACCAGCCAATGCGACCGCTGAGTCAGTGATCTCGCTCTACAGCCAGGATTATCCGAGTCCGGACAACGCATTCAAATTGTTCGAGGGTGAGTGGACTTCAAAAGTGCCGGGAGTCCCGACCGGCCAGATCGACTTGTTTTCAGACGGCCGTATCGATTGGCTGACGCAGCAATGTGGCGGTCTTTCCGGCAAGAGCATACTGGAGCTGGGCCCTTTGGAGGGCGGTCACACGCACATGCTGGCAAAAGCAGGTGCCGGCAGGATTCTTAGCATCGAGGCGAATAGGCAGGCGTTCCTGCGATGTCTTGTCGTTCAGGCGGCACTGAAATTTGATGCCGAGTTTCTGCTCGGCGATTTTCGCTCGTATCTGAAGGATACCGAAGAGCGTTTCGATTTTCTGCTCGCGAGCGGCGTCCTCTATCACATGACCAACCCGGAGGAAATGCTGGCCGACATGCGCTTTTCCTTGGGCTCCTGGGCAACCGCTGCGAAAGCCATAGGAAGCACCGCTAGCGCGACGAGGGCCAAGCGGCGATACCGGGAGTATCCAGGTTGCCCGGCAGGGCAGTTGGTAAAGTCGGCTTGCTGCATAGTGGCAGCATAGCCGACCGCGGTGGCCGGTAGAAACCTTAGTAGGTCGCGCGTCCGCCGGAGATGTCAAAAACCGCGCCGGTGGTGAACGAATTATCCTCCGATGCCATCCAGGCAACCATCGCGGCGAGTTCCTCGACCTTGACGAAGCGCGCGCGCGGAATTTTCGAGAGCATGAAGTCGATATGCTGCTGCGTGATCTGGTCGAAGATCGCGGTCTTGGCTGCGGCTGGCGTTACCGCGTTCACGGCGATGTCGTAGGAGGCGAGTTCTTTGCCCAGAGATTTCGTGAGCGCGATCACACCCGCTTTGGACGCGGAATAGTGCGCTGCGTTCGGGTTGCCTTCCTTGCCGGCGATCGAGGCGATGTTGACGATGCGGCCGTATTTCTGAGCGATCATGTGGGGAACGATCGCCTTGGAGCAGACGAAGGGTCCGTCGAGATTGACGCGCATGACGCGCCGCCATTCCTCGACCGTGGTATCCCATACCGTCGCATTCACGCCGGCAATGCCTGCGTTGTTCACGAGAATGTCGATCTTGCCGAAGTCCTTGATGGTCGCATCGCGCGCTTTCTCGACCGCGGCAAGATCCGAAACGTCGAGACCGTACGACTTGGTGCCGTTGCCGACTTCATTCGCCGTTCGCTGCGCGAAGACCTGATCCATGTCCCAGATCGCGACGCGCGCGCCAGAGCCGACGAAACGTTCGGTAATGGCGCGGCCGAAGCCCTGCGCACCACCGGTCACAACAGCGACTCGGCCGGAAAGATCGATCTTGTTCATGTGAATATCCTTACAAGGTCCAGCCGCCATCGGCGACATGCGCGCCGCCGGTCGTAAAGGAGCTTTCATCGCTGGCGAGATAAAGCGCGAGCATGGCGATCTCTTCGGCCGTACCGAGTCTGCCGAGCGGCTGCCGGGCGACGAAGTTCCTCATGCCCTCCGGTCCCTGCGCGGCGGCGCGGCCGAGCATGGAGGGAGTTTCGATGGTGCCAGGGCAGATGCAGTTGCAGCGAATGCCGTTCGAGATGAAATCGACCGCCACCGCACGGGTCAGCGCCGCGACGGCCGCTTTGGTCGCGCCGTAGACGTAGCGGTTGGGCGCGGCTTTCAGCACGCCTGCGGCGGAGGCGATATTGACGATGGAGCCGCCACCGGAAGCTAACATCGCCGGCAGGAATGCCTTGATCGTGCGGTGCATGGATTTGACGTTGAGGTCGAACGAGAAATCCCAGTCCTTATCGCTGCAGTCGAGCACCGTGCCATGGTGCACGTAACCGGCTGCATTCAGAAGTACGTCGATCTTGCCGATGCGCTTCGCGGCTTCGTCCACGGCTTCGTTGGACAGCACATCCAGCTTGAACGCTTCCGCCACACCGGCCGCGCGCAATTCCGGAAATGCCTTCTCGTCGATATCGGTCGCCACCACATAGGCGCCTTCGCGCGCGAAGGTGATGGCGCAGGCGCGGCCGATGCCTGCCGAGGCTGCCGTAACGAATGCGCGCTTGCCTTTCAGTCTTCCAGCCATTTCGAATGCTCTTCGTGGGCGAATCTTTTCAATGAGAATGCCGTGGCGTGCCGAATTTCGCGGCGATGTCCTGATAACGCGTCGCAAGCTCTAGGCAGGCGCCGCTCGCGTGCTGGCCGACAGTGTTGCGGTAAAGCTCCTGCCAGGGCGTGTGATGCTCTGGATAGGGGAATCCGCCTTTAGCCTTCAACTCCGCATGGCGCTTCGCGACCTCATCCGCGGAGATCAGGATATTGGCTTCGCCTTTGCGCAGGTCGATGCGCACCTTGTCGCCGGTTTTCAGGATGGCCAATCCGCCACCGGCGGCGGCTTCCGGTGAAGCGTTCAGGATCGAAGGGGAGCCGGATGTTCCTGACTGTCTGCCGTCTCCGATGCACGGCAGCGACAGGATCCCGCGTTTGATGAGGGCGGCGGGCGGCTGCATGTTCACGACCTCCGCACCGCCGGGATAACCGATCGGGCCGGTCCCGCGGATGAAAAGAATACAATGCTCGTCGATATTGAGCGACGGGTCGTCGATCCGCGAGTGGTATTCCTCTGGGCCATCGAACACGATGGCGCGGCCCTCGAACGCATCCGGGTCCCTAGGGTTGGAGAGATAGCGGTCGCGGAATTCTTTCGAGATCACGCTCGTCTTCATGATGGCGCTGTCGAAGAGATTGCCCGAGAGCACGATGAAGCCGGCGTCGTTCACGAGCGGTCTGTCGCAGCTCCAGATCACGTCGTGATCCGGCTTGGGCGCGTCCTTGCAGTTTTCGCCCATGGATTTTCCGTTCACGGTGAGAGCGTCTTCGTGAATCTTGCCCTTTGTCATCAGTTCGCGAACCACCGCCGGGACGCCCCCGGCGCGATGGTACTCCTCGCCGAGATAAACGCCTGCCGGCTGAAGGTTGACCAGAAGCGGAATCTTGTGTCCCACGCGCTGCCAGTCATCGACCGTCAACTCGACGCCGACATGCCGGGCGAGGGCGTTGAGATGGATCGGTGCATTGGTGGAGCCGCCGATGGCGGAGTTCACGACAATGGCGTTCTCGAAGGCTTGCTTGGTCAGGATTTGCGACGGGCGTAGATCCTCCCAGACCATTTCCACGATGCGCTTGCCGGTGAGGTAGGAAATCTGTCCCCGCTCGCGGTAAGGCGCGGGGATGGCGGCGCAGCCGGGTAGCGACATGCCCAGTGCCTCGGCGAGCGAATTCATCGTCGAGGCGGTTCCCATGGTGTTGCAGTGGCCCACGGAGGGCGCCGACGAGGCTACGATCTCCATGAACTCGTCGTAGTCGATTTCGCCGGTCGCCAGCCGCTCGCGCGACTTCCAGACCACGGTGCCGGAGCCAGTGCGCTCGCCGTTGAACCAGCCATTGAGCATGGGACCGCCGGAAAGCACGATGGCCGGAATATTCACCGTCGCCGCCGCCATGAGGCAGGCGGGGGTGGTCTTGTCGCAACCGGTCGTCAGCACCACGCCATCGAGCGGATAGCCGAACAGCACCTCCACGAGCGACAGATAGGCGAGGTTACGGTCGAGCGCCGCCGTAGGCCGCTTCCCGGTCTCCTGGATGGGATGGCAGGGGAACTCCATGGCGACCCCGCCGGCTTCGCGAATGCCCTCGCGCACGCGATGGGCGAGCTCCAGGTGATGGCGGTTGCAGGGCGAGAGATCGCTCCA
>CAUJKG010000055.1 GCA_963205465.1 Pseudomonadota bacterium
GCGCCGAAGGTGTTCGGCAAGGCGGGCCTGAAGCCGCAGGACATCTCGATGTTCCAGCCTTACGACGACTTCACCATCGCGGTGTTGATGCAGTTCGAGGACTTCGGTTTCTGCAAGCGCGGTGAGGGCAGCGACTTCGTGATGTCGAACGACATCTCCTACAAAGGCAATATTCCGCTCAACACCGGCGGCGGCCAGATCTCGGCCGGTCAGCCGGGTCTCGCAAGCGGTGGCCTCAACCTGGCGGAAGCCGTGCGCCAGTTGTTCGGCGAGGGCGGCAAACGTCAGGTCAAGAACCCGAAGAACGCACTCGTTACTGGTATCGGCGTGATCCCCTACGGCCGCAATTGGGGAACGAGCGCTGCGATGATTGTGGAGGCTTAAGAAATGACCGCTGAAGTAAAGCCGCGTATGGCCCCGAAGCCGAACGTCTATGTGAATACCGATCCGTTCTGGCAAGCCGCGCAAAAGGGCGAGCTCGTCATCCAGTATTGCAAGGATAGCGGCAAATATCAGCACTATCCGCGCCCGGTCAGCATCTATACCGGCAAGCGCAACCTCGAATGGCGCAAGGTGAGCGGGAAGGGAACGATCTACGCGCACACCATGATCCGTATTCCGGGTCCGGGTCTTGATGGCCGTCTGCCGTTGCCGGTCGCGACCGTCGAACTGGACGAGGGCGTTCGCATGATCGCGAACATCATCGAGACCGATGCGGGCGATATCAAAATCGGCGCACGCGTCGAAGTCGCTTGGGACAAGATCACCGATGACTTCCAGTATCCGGCGTTCAAAGTGGTGAAGGGCTAGCGATGCGTCTCGAGGTCGTCTTCTCCGCGCATGCTGCGCGAATGCCGGAAAAGGAGGCGCTGGTCTGCCAAGGCCGCCGCATCGTTTACCGCGATTTGCAGGCGCGCATTCGCGAGGTCGCCGGCGGCCTCGCGAAGCTCGGCGTCGGAGAAGGCGACCGCATCGTCCTGTATCTTCCGAACGGCGTCGAATTTGTCGAACTGCTTTATGCAGCGTTCACGCTGGGCGCGGTTGCGGTGCCGGTCACGACCCGGCTGACGATCCGGGAGCTCGCCTATTTCAGCGAAGATAGTGGCGCGAAAGTAATCGTCTGCAGCGACGCGCATGTCGAGGGCGTGCGAGGCATCCTGAAGTCGCTTCCCGCGGCAAAGGGTGTCGTGGTCGGAGCCAGTCAAGATGGCTTCGTGTCTTTCGCGGAGGTCTCGGACAAAACGTTCGTCCCGAAGTCGGTCGGCTCCGACAACGAAATTTCGATGATCATGTACACCTCCGGCACCACGGGAAAGCCGAAGGGGGTGCTGCTCACGCACGCGAATATTCTGGTCAATCATGGTTTCATGAACGCGACCGACTGGGGCATCGGCCATCACGATAAATATCTGGTGGCGTCGCCGCTTGCGCACCGCGCAGGCCTCGGCCGCCTGATGAATTCGATGACGCTCGGGGGCACGATCTTCGTGCTGCCGGCATTCGATGCTGAAGAGATCGCAAAGACGGTCGAACGGGAAAAGGTAACGGTGCTCGGCATGGTTCCGACCATGTGCCGCATGTTCCTTCCGGCGCTGACGTCGAACCCGGCGCGCTGCCACACGCTTCGACGGATTGTCGTGACCGGTGAAGCCTTCCCGGTCGAGCTGAAGAAGAAGTTGATTGCGCTCCTCCCAGATACGCAACTCGTCTCGTTCTTCGCGATGACCGAAGCGGGATCTATCACCAACCTTTCGCATGAAGAGCAGTTCTCGCATCCGAAGTCCGTCGGCCGCGCCGCACCGGGCGTCGAAGTGCGCATCGTCGATGAGAACGGCAAGGATGTCGAAACCGGCGCCATCGGCGAGGTGATCGTGCGCTCCGGGCTGCCCGGCGCCTTCACGATCATGAAGGGTTATTTCAACCGGCCCGAAGAAACGGCGAAGTCGATCCGCGACGGCTGGTTTCATACCGGCGACCTCGCGCAGCGCGATGCCGATGGGTATATTTATATCGTCGATCGTAAGAAGGACATGATCCTGAGCGGCGGCTTCAATATCTATTCGAAGGAAGTCGAGCAGACGATCCTCGAAGTCGAAGGCGTCGCCGACGTGGCGGTTGTCGGCGCTCCCGACGAGATATACGGCGAGGCGGTCGCAGCCTTCGTTGAACTCGACCCGAAGAAGCAAGCGCCGACCGCGGACGACATCATCGCGCACTGTAGGCAGTCGATTGCAAGCTACAAGAAGCCGAAATATGTGGTCTTCGTCGACGCGATGCCGCGTAACGCTGTCGGAAAGATACTGAAGCACGAACTTGCCACTCGCGCGCGTAGCGAGGCGGTGGCGAAGGACGTCGCGTGATCCGCCCGGAGACAGCGCAGGAAACTGCATTTCGCGCGGAAGTGCGGTCGTGGTTCGAGGCGAACCTGCAGCAGCATCTGCGCAACCTGACGTTCCGGCCTGCGCCGAAGGAGTCGATGGCTTGGTACGGCGCACTTTATGAGAACGGCTGGATCGCCCCGCATTGGCCGAAGTCGTTCGGCGGCATGGGGGCTTCGGCGGAAGAACAGGTAATTCTGTTCGAGGAGTCCGCGCGCATCGGCGCACCGGACATTCCGACCCAGGGGCTCAATCACATTGGCCCGCTTTTGATGAAGCTGGGTACGCCACGGCAGCAAGCGTTTCATTTGCCGCGGATATTGAGCGGCGAAGGCGTGTGGTGTCAGGGCTATTCCGAGCCCGGCTCCGGTTCGGATCTTGCTTCCGTGCAAACGCGCGGTGAGGTGCGCGGCGGCGAAATCGTCATCAATGGCCAGAAGATCTGGACGACCTGGGGCCATCACGCGAACTGGATGTACGCGCTGGTGCGCGCCATCCCCGGCGAGAAAAAGAAGAACGGCATCACCTTCGTGCTTCTCGACATGAATACGAAAGGCATTACGCGGCGGCCGATCCGTACCATCGCGGGCGATGACGAATTCTGCGAAGTGTTCTTCGACGACGTCGCGGTGCCGCTCTCGAATGTTGTCGGCGAAGTCGATCAGGGTTGGCGTGTTGCGACGTCGCTGCTCGACGAGGAGCGCATTCGCATCGGGACGCCGCTTCTGCCGCTGCGTGCGCTCGCGCGGCTGCGTGCAGTCATGAAACACAACGGCTTGTCGAACGATCGTGAATGGCAACGCCGTCTCGCGCGATCTGAGATCGCGGTTGAAACCGTGACGGCAGCATATTTTCAGTGCCTCGAGCGCTTCGAAACTGGCAATGCTGCGGGTGGCGAAAGCTCCTATCTGAAAATTCTCGCCACCGAAGTCACGCAGGACATCGTCGACCTTGTGCAGGAAGCCGCCGGGCCGTTGCGTGCGGTGAAGGTGCCGAGTGCAGGCTCGGACGCGCGGGTCGATTTCAGCGAGATGTATCTCCAGTCGCGCCGGCTCTCGATCTATGGCGGCAGCAACGAAATCCAGCGCTCCATTCTTGCGGCGCAAGTGCTTGGCTTGCAGGGAGCGCGCCGATGAGCGGCGACGACTCGATGATTGCCGATAGCGCGCGGATATTTCTGTCCCGCATCGGCGGCGTAGCCCGGGCCCGGAAGCTCCGCGATAGCGGTATGGCGTTCGATGCGGGCGCTTGGAACGAGATGGCGAAACTTGGCTGGTTCGGCCTGGTGGTGCCTGAAGAGGCGGGCGGGCTTGGCCTTGGCGGCCATGAACTCGTCGCGCTCATGGAAGCACTGGGCGCGCAACTTGCCGGCGAGCCAGTGGGGGAGTCGATCGCCGCAAGCGTCCTGCTATCGAGAGCAGAGGGGCTGTCTTCCCTGCTCGAAGAAGTGATTGCAGGCTCGGCGATCGTCGCTTCCGTGCTGGATGCCAGTTTCAAGCTTGCGGGCGGGCGCGTCCGCGGTGCGTCGCGGCCGGTCGTGAACCTGGCGCAGGCAACGCATGCGTTGATCGAAATTACTGGCGAAAACGGTGCAGTCTACGTGGTTCCGCTGAAGAGTGCGGGCGTTGAACTGCGCACGCAGGCGACCGTGGATGGTCGTACTGTCAGCGAACTGCATCTCGATCTCTCGTCGGAAGTGCTGAGCCGCATCGAAATGCAAAACGTGTCCCTCGCTCTTGGGAACGTCCAGGCTGTCGCTCGTTTGGCTGCGGCCGCATATCTGGTCGGTTTGGCGGATGCCGCCTTCGCCATCGCGTTGGAATATCTGAAGACGCGAAAGCAATTCGGCGTGGCCATCGGCAGTTTTCAGGCGCTGCAACATCGCGCCGCGACGGTATTTGTCCGCATCGCGTCGGTTCGCGCACTGATCTCTGAATGCGCACGTACATTTGGGACGGAACGGCTGGATGCCGCATCGGCAGCCGCTGCATGCGCCGCGTCGGCAATGGCGCTGCAGGTAACGAAGGAATGCATCCAGTTTCACGGCGCCATCGGCTTTGCCGACGAACACGATATCGGTCTCTATCTGCGCCGCGCAATGTCCACGATCGCGAGTATCGGCGACGCGGGAAGCTGTCTCGACGCTTTTTCTAAAGCGGCTTCGGTCGGAACCGAAAAGATCAGCTCAACAGCTTGAGGTCATCATGACGATTTCTGTGGTCGGCGCACACTGGATCGGAGGCGAGTGGATCCCCACTGCGCGTTCGAACAATTTCGACATCGTCAGCCCGCTTGACAACAGCGTGATCGGTTCGGCGCCCAATGGCGGGCCCGATGCCGCCGAGGCCGCGGTTGCCGCGGCCAAGTCCGCCTTTTTCGAATCGGACTGGGCGCACGCGCCGCGTCTGCGCGCGCAGGTATTGTTTTCGCAGGCGAATAACCTCGAGGCGCGCAGTGAAGAGCTGGCGCGTCTGCTTTCCATCGAGACGGGAAAACTGATTGGTGTCGCGCGTATGGAGGTTGCCGCTGCGATCTCCGAAATCCGCTATTATGCGGGCCTGGCGCGCGCGATCGCCGGACGCATGATCGAGGTGGAGCCGGGCGTCCACTCGCTGCTTTCCCGCGAACCTGCAGGTGTTGCTGCGATCATTACGCCGTGGAATGCGCCCGCGATCCTGCTGGTTCGTTCGCTTGCGCCGGCACTCGCGGCTGGCTGCACGGTGGTGATGAAGCCCGCGCCGCAGTCCAGTCTGTTTCACACCGCGTTCACGCGTTGTCTGGCTGATGTGCCTGAACTTCCGAACGGCGTGCTGAACAGCTTTTGCGAGCAGGGCAGTTCCGGTGCCGAGACGCTGACCACGTCGCCGGACGTCGACGTGTTGAGTTTCACCGGCAGCAGCGCGGTGGGCAAACGCATCATGGCGGCGGCATCGGGGACCTTGAAGCGTCTCAATCTCGAACTCGGCGGTAAGGCACCTGCGGTGGTGTTCGAGGATGCAGATATTCCGGCCATCGTCTCGCAGCTCGCAGCGGCCGGCATGATCCTCTCCGGTCAGCAATGCACCGCGTTGAACCGCGTGCTCGTCCACGAGAGCCGGTTCAATGAAATGAAGAAAGCACTTGAAGGTGCGCTCAAGGCCATGCGGGTCGGCCGCAGCGACGACGAGTCGAGCCAGATCGGGCCACTCATCGATATGAAGTCGCGCGATCGCGTGAACAATCTCGTGAAGGAATATGCGGAATACGGCATCCTGATCGGCGGTATTCCGAATGGAAGCCTTGCGAAAGGCGCCTATCTCTCGCCGAGCCTGCTCGCGGTCGAGGAGCTGGATTCGCCGGTTGTGCAGGAAGAATTCTTCGGTCCGGTGATGAATCTCGAGCGGTTCAGAACCGAGGAAGAAGCGGTCAAGAAAGCGAATGCAACACGCTACGGTCTATCCGCGAGCGTGTGGACCAAGGATCTCAACCGCGCGCATCGTGTTGCGCGCGCCCTCCGCACCGGTACGGTTTGGCTGAACGACCATAACAAACTGTTCCCGGAAGCGGAGACCGGCGGCGTTCGCGAAAGCGGCTATGGCCGTCTGCACGGCGTCGAAGGGTTGAACGAATTTTTGTACACGAAGCATATCTATCAGCGCTTCGGCCAGGTCCGCGGTGCGGCATAACGGGAGAGATTGAAATGGCGGAAGCAGTACGCGATCTGCGCTCTTGGCTCGAAGTGCTTGCCAAGGACGGACGTCTCCTGCAGGCGAAGCCCGAACTCGCGCTTCGTTTCGAACTGGCCGCCATCTCTAAGGCGACCGAAAACGAGAACGCCGTGATCTTTCCGCGCCCGGGCGGCCATTCCATCCCGGTCGTCAGCAATATTCTGGCGGACCGTCAGTGGATGGCGGACGCCCTCGGCATCTCCTCTTCCGAACTTCTGAAGCGTTTTATGCAGGCGGTGCGCAATCCGCTGAAGTCCGTCGAAGTGAGCCAAGCTTCGGCGCAGGAAGTCGTTCACGACAAGCCCGATCTTTTGCAGCAGCTTCCGATTCCGACGCACAACGAACTGGATAGCGGACCTTATATTTCCGCCGGCATCCTGATCTCGCGCAATCCCGAAACCGGGGTGCAGAACTTGTCCATCCACCGCTGCCAGATCAGCGCTGCGAACAAGCTGGGCGTGCTCTTGCTGCCGCGCCACACGCTTGCTTATGCGCATCGTGCCGCCGCGAAGAAGGTGCCGCTGGAAGTCGCGATCGTGATCGGCGTCGACCCGGCAACGCTGCTGGCCTCTCAGGCGATCGTGCCGCTCGACTACGACGAACTCGAGATCGCGGGCGCATTGCACGGCAAGCCGGTCGATGTCGTCAAATGCAGAACCAATAACGTCCGCGTACCGGCGAACGCGGAGATCGTCATCGAGGGACGGATTATTCCCGACGAGCGCGAGCCGGAAGGTCCGTTCGGAGAATTCCCGCAATATTACGGCCCGCGGATCGACAGCCACGTGCTGCATGTCGATGCCGTCACTCATCGCAGGAATCCGGTGTTTCACACGATCGTCGGCGGTAGCACCGAGCATCTGTTGCTGGGCGGGATCGCGCGGGAAGCGACGATTCTCGACCAGCTGCAGCGCATGTTTCCGGACGTGAAAGACGTTCATCTCGCGCGCGGCGGCGTGTGCCGGTATCACCTCGTCGTTCAACTGGAGAAGCGCAGCGAAGGGCAGGCGAAGAACGTAATTCTCGGCGCATTCGCGACGCATTACGACATCAAGCAGGTTGTCGTGGTTGACTGCGACGTGAATATCCACGATCCGATCGAGGTGCAGTGGGCGGTCGCGACGCGCTTTCAGGCCGACCGGGATCTCGTCATCGTACCGGGTGCGCAGGGCTCGAAACTCGATCCGTCCGCGCGTAGTGGCGTCAGCACCAAGATGGGGTTGGATGCGACCGTGCCGCTCGATGCAGACCCGTCGCATTTCCTGCGTATCCGGGTGCCGGGGCAGGACGACGTGAATTTCGACGAACTGAAGCCCTGCACGTCGCTGGAAAAACTTCTCGGATAAGACGTAAGGCGTTTATTCGTCCGTCAGCAGGCGCTGCGACAGAAAGTCGATAAGGGCCTTCGTTTTGCGCGGCATTCGCCGGCGGCCGGAATAGAATGCGGCCGCCTGCAATGGCGGACTTTTCCAGTCTGGCAGCAGACGCGTGAGCCGCTTTGCGGCGACGTCGTTCTTGCACATCACATTGGGAAGTATGCCGAGGCCGAGGCCGCTGATCACGATTTCTCGCGCCATGCCGATATTGTTCACCATGAGCCGCGGTTCGATGTCTACGATGCGTGGCGAGCCCTTGGTGATGAATTTCCAGATGCCTTCGTCGCGTTGCGTCTCGGTAACGACGCAGTCGTGGCTCTGCAGATCCTCGGTCGAATGGATGGCGCCGCGGCGTTTCAGATATGCGGGACTCGCGTAGAAGCCGCGTGTAAGCGAAGTGAACACTTTTACCGGAAGATGCACGCTCCGGGGCGGCCCGAGATGGATCGCAACGTCATAGGGCTCCTGTGAGACGTCGACCCAACGATTATTGATCTCGACGTCGAGCTGAATCTTCGGATGCGCAATCGCGAACTCCGTGATCAGGCGCCCGAGCCACGACACGCCAAAATCTACAGGGATGCTCACGCGCAGCACGCCGCTCAGCTCCGACTGCATCTGCGAAGCCTGAAAACCTGCATCCTCGATCTCGGACACAATTTTCTGGCTGTGATTGTAAAGCACGCGGCCGATGTCGGTGAGGGTGATTTTGCGCGGACCGCGCTTCAGCAGTTGCGATCCAAGCTGCTGCTCGAGAAGCGAGAGCTTCCGGCTGATGGTGGATTTGGGCACTCGCAGCTTGTCGGATGCGCGCGTCAGGCTTTGCGAATTCACGACCTCGTAAAACAAAATGAGCGCGTTCAGGTCGAGTTTCTTTGCCATGATCCCGTAGGTAGCCGCTGCCGGTTGAGCCGATAACTTACAGGCGGGCTCAGGTGCTTGGCAAAAATTCGCGGCGGGGTGGACAATTTGTCCCCGCCGCGCCGCAGCATAGCGCCGCGACGCTGAAATTGCGGGTGTTTTGGTGGCTTTATGCTGCCGGTGCTAGGGGGTACACTCGGAGAGTCACCACACCGGGTTTTTGCATGTCGTCGGCAGTGCGCATCGCTTATGGGGATTTCGGCCGTGTCGCCTTGCTCGACATGGACCGCTTTCTCGTGCGTCACGCGCATCCGCATTGCCACGTGCTGATCAAGGCCGAAGGAGCCGACACGCATTTCGCGGTGGGCGATCAGACCGTGGCTTTGACCGATACGCAGGCAGTGCTCGTCAATGCGTGGGTGCCGCACGCCTATGTGCACGATCCCCAGCGGCCGCGTACTACGATTTTGGCGCTTTACATCGAGCCGGACTGGCTGAGCCGTTTCCGCTCTAACTGGAATTCCGCAACGGCACCGTTGCTCTTCGAGCGCCCGGTCGGCGAACTGACACATGAAATTCGTGAGCTCGCGATGACGCTGGCGAGCGCGATGGTCTATGAGCCTGCCGGCGCGCAAACGCAGGAAACCTTGCTCGCTCGCCTGATGATCGCCGTCATGGAGCGCTTTACACCATGGCGTACGGTCGAAAGCTCGCTCAGCGTGATTGCCGCGGAGCGCGGGCGGATGGACTGGAGAGTACGTCGGGCAATCGACTTCCTGCGGGAATCGCCCCAGCTGCCGATCAGTCTCGAAACTGTCGCGAAAGAGTCCGGCCTTTCGCGCGCGCATTTCTATCGTCTGTTCCAGCGCTCGACCAATCTCACGCCAAACGTATTTCTGAACATGCTGCGCATGGAGATCGCGGTCCGGTCGGTCGTGAATTCTGCGGATAGTCTTGCCAAGCTGAGTTGCGGACTGGGCTTCAGCGCGCCCGCGCATTTCACGCGCTTCTTCAAGGATCACGTCGGGGTAGCGCCGAGCGAGTTCCGGAACGTCGCCCGGATGGGCGGATCGGGCACGGACTGACGGGCTAACTCCTTATTATGCCTCCAAAATGAGACGATTTGGTAAGCGGCGAGACTCGCCGGTATAGGTCTGTTTGTGATGGTTTTGTAAGCCATTTCCGATGACCTGCCGGAAGAGCAGGCGCGTTATCAGGGAAGCCGCCCATTTGTCCGAAATCCCGGAAGACTCAAAGCGCTGGCTCGGCCGATCGGTGGCGCGCGTCGAAGACGCGGGGCTGCTGACAGGCCAGGGTCGCTTTCTGGACGACCTCGGCGTGCGCCCAGGCACCCTGCATGCGGCCATCCTCCGCTCGCCGCACGCTCATGCGCGCATTACGAAGATCGACACTGCAGCGGCGAAGGCTTTGCCGGGAGTCTCCGCGGTCATAACCGCGGAGGACGTAACGAAACTCTCGAACAGTCTTGTCGTTGGCGTGAAGGCGCCGATCATGTGTTGGCCGATTGCGGTCGAGAAGGTGCGCTATGTCGGCGAGCCGGTCGCCGTTGTCGTCGCGCGCGACCGCTATCTGGCCGAGGACGCACTCGATCTCATCGAAGTCGAATACGAGCCGCTCCCCGTCAACGTGGACGCGCTTGCGGCGCTGTCGCCCGAGTCACCGGTGCTGCATGATGGCCTGAAAGGCAATATCGCGAGCGACCGCAAGTTTCGCTACGGCGATCCCGAGCGCGCTTTCGCCGAAGCCGCGCACAAGATCACAGTCGAGACGAACTATCCGCGAAACTCGTGCACGCCGATGGAAACCCTCGGCCTCGTCATCGAATACAACGCGTCGGAAGACGCGTTCGACGTGCTTTCGAACTTCCAGGGGCCGTTCAGTATTCTGGCCGTCATCGCGCGCGCGCTGCGAGTGCCGGGTAACCGGGTTCGCCTTCGCACGCCGGGGGATTCCGGCGGCAGCTTCGGCACCAAGCAGGCGGTGTTTCCCTACATCGTGCTGATGGGCATTGCCGCGCGGGTGGCCGGCAAGCCGGTCAAATGGATCGAAGACCGGCTCGAACATCTGACGGCGTCGGTTTCCGCAACCAATCGCAGCACCACGCTGTCGGCGGCGGTCGATCCCGATGGCCGCATTCTCGGGCTTGCATGGGATCAGGTCGAAGATGTCGGCGCACATATTCGCGCGCCGGAGCCGGCGACGCTCTACCGGATGCACGCCAATCTCTGCGGCGCATACGACATTCGCAATCTTGCGGTACGAAATCGCGTCGTGCTGACCAACAAGACGCCGACCGGACTTAACCGGGGTTTCGGCGGTCCGCAGGTCTATTATCCGCTCGAGCGCTTGATGCAACGGATCGCGGTCGAACTGAAGCTCGATCCGGTCGAGGTCGTGCGCCGCAATCTGATCGCTGCCGACAAGTTTCCCTATCGTACCGCGAGCGGCGGCTTGCTCGACTCCGGAGATTATCCGGCTGCGGTGACGATGGCGGTGGAGGAGGGCGGCCTTGCGGAGCTGCGCGCGCGGCAGCGGGCGGTGCGCGAAGCCGGCGGTCTCTATGGCATCGGCTTTGCCGCTGTGGTCGAGCCCAGCGTTTCCAACATGGGCTACATCACCACGGTCTTGACGCCGGAAGAGCGCCGGAAGGCCGGACCCAAGAACGGCGCGCAGGCGACTGCGACGGTTGCCATCAATCCGGTCGGCGGCGTCAGCGTTCACGTCGCGTCGGTGCCGCAAGGGCAGGGGCATCGCACCGTACTCGCGCAGGTCGTGGCTGAAGCACTTTCGATCGAGATGTCGGAAGTCCAGGTCGTGACCGATCTCGACACGGCGAAAGATGCGTGGTCGATCGCGTCCGGCAACTATGCGAGCCGTTTCGCCGCGGCGGTTGCGGGGGCGGCAAATCTTGCCGCTGCCAATCTGAAAGCGCGGCTCGCGCGTAGTGCGGCGGCGCAGCTCAACGCAACGATCGATGACATCGAGTTCGCGGGGGGAAAGGTTTTCTCGAAGCGCAATCCGGATAACGCGCTCGCGTTCTCGCGGCTTGCCGCCACCAGCCATTGGTCGCCCGGCGTGGTTCCCGATGAAGCGCAGGCTATCCGCGAGACGGTGTTCTGGACCCCGCCGCAATTGACGCCGCCGACGGAGGCCGACGAGATCAATTCGTCGCTCTGCTACGGGTTCATTTTCGATTATTGCGGCGTCGAGATCGATCGCGAGACCGGCGCGGTGCGGATCGACAAATATGTTACCGCGCACGACTGCGGGCGCATTCTTCATCCCGGCATGGTCAACGGCCAGATCACCGGCGGTTTCGCGCAGGCGGTCGGAGCCGCACTTTACGAAGAGTACGCCTACGCGCCGGATGGCAGCTTTCTGGCAGGCACGTTTGCCGATTATCTCGTGCCGACGATGATGGAAATTCCTGCGCCGGTCATTCTCCATATGGAGACGCCTTCGCCGTTCACGCCGCTCGGCACCAAAGGCGTTGGCGAAGGCAATTGCATGAGTACGCCGGTTTGCATCGGCAATGCCGTCGCGGACGCGCTCGGGGTCGAGACGATCGACTTGCCGCTTACGCCGGCAAAACTCACCGCATTGATGCAGAAGCCGGAGCCGGCGCCGCCCACGCACGCCGAAGCCCAGACGAGTGCCGCGCCCGGTCAGCAGAAAGGCCGCTCGCTATTCGGCGAAGGCAGCGCCGAAATCGCGCTCCCACCGCAGCAGGTATGGGAAATGCTGCTCGACGCGGATGTGCTGGCGTCGATTATTCCAGGCGCTCATTCGGTCGAGAAAGTGGGCGCGCATGGTTTCCGCGCCGACGTAAGTCTCGGCGTCGGCCCCGTGAAGGGGCGCTATCGCGCGAACGTGGAGCTTGCCGATCTCGAGCCGCCGTCTGCCGTCACGCTGCGCGGCGGCGCGAGCGGGGCGCTCGGTTTCGCGAGCGGCGAGGGCCGCATTCAGCTTACCGCGACGGATAGCGGCACGCGGCTGGACTATCGCTACGGCGCCGAGATCGGCGGCAAAGTGGCCTCGATCGGCGGGCGCTTGCTGGACGCTGCGGCCCGCGTCGTGATCCGGCAGTTCTTCGAGGCCCTCGCACGCCGCGCCGGCGGCCCGCGCTCCGGCAACTGGTTCACGCGGCTGTTCCGGAGGCGTCCGTGAAGCCGGCACAGTTCGATTATCTGCGCGCCGAAAGCATCGGCGACGTGCACCGCGCCCTTTCGGAAGTGAAAGATGCGCGCGTATTGGCGGGCGGCCAGACCTTGATGCCGATGCTCTCGATGCGCCTTGCGCGCCCGTCGAGCGTGATCGACATCATGCGGATCGAAGCGCTCGGCCGTATCGAAGAAAAAGGGAACGCCATTCGCGTCGGCGCTGCCGTGCGCCAGGCTAAACTACTGGCGTGGCCCGCACTCAAGGATCGGCAGCCTTTGCTCGCCGCCGCGCTGCCGTGGGTCGGTCACGCGCAAACGCGCAATCGCGGCACCGTCTGCGGCTCTGCGGCCCACGCGGACCCCAGCGCGGAAATTCCACTGGTGCTGACTGCGCTGGAAGGCAGCGTCGAAGTCTCCAGTCTTCGCGGCGCACGGAAGGTCGCGGCGGCCGAGTTCTTTACCGGGCTGATGACGACGGCCCGGGCCGACGACGAGATGATCGAAGCCGTGCACTTTCCCGTGCGGCAGCCCGGTCACGGCTACGCCTTCAACGAGTATGGCCGGAGGCACGGCGACTTTGCGCTGGTGGCCTGTGCTGCCGTCGTCAGCCGGACGCGTGTGCGGCTGGCCATCGGCGGGGTATCGGACCGGCCGGTCGCGAGAGACCTCTCGGGGACGAACGACGAAGAACTTGCGCAGGCCATCAACGATTTTGCCTGGTCGCTGGAAGCGCGTGACGATCTGCATGCGACCGCGAGCTATCGGCGGCAACTCGTGCGTGAGATGGGGATCCGAACCATTAGAGAGGCCCGCGCATGCATAAGCTAGCAGCCGCTTCGCGGCATCTCGTGCGCTTCGAACTCAACGGCAAAGCCGTGGAAGGTCTGGCCGAGCCGCGGACGCTTTTGACCGACTTCATCCGTCACGAGATCGGGGCGACGGGAACGCATGTCGGCTGCGAACATGGCGTTTGTGGTGCGTGTACGATTCAGATCGACGGCGTCCCGGCCCGCGCGTGTCTCACCCTTGCAGTGCAGGTCGATGGCGCGAAACTGCGTACCGTCGAGGGGCTTGCCCCGGAACAGGGTCGGCTATCCATCATTCAGGAGTCGTTTCGCAAGCATCACGCGCTGCAATGCGGATTCTGCACGGCAGGAATTCTGATGTCGCTCGACGCTTTTCTTAAAGCCAATCCGGATGCCGATGAAGAAGCGCTTCGCGAGAACTTGTCCGGCCATATCTGCCGCTGCACCGGATATGCGCCTATCGTGGCGGCCGCGCTGGAAGCGGCCGAGAAACTGAGAGAGATACGCAATGCTTGATCTCGGAACCAGCTTCATCGCTTCAGTCGCGCGTGAACCGGGCGCGCTTGCCATCGTCGATGGCGGCACGAGATTTACCTATGCCGAATGGTATCGGCGGATTTCAGCACTGGTCGCGGCGTTTGAAACGCTTGGGCTGAAGCAGGGCGACCACCTCGTGACCGCGCTTCAGAACCGCTGGGAAGCCGCGACAATTCACTGGGCCTGCCAGTTTGCCGGCATCATCATCACCCCGGTTAACTGGCGTGCGAAATTCGACGAAATCGATTTCTTCATCGAGAACGCCGAAGCGAAGGGCATAGTTTACGAACAGGTCAGCGCGGACGCCGTGGCGCAGTCCGAGCAGGCGAAGCGCGGTGTTCGTATCGCAGTCGATATTCCGCAATCGAAGGACGTAGCCTTCGCTGCTTTGATCGAAGGTGCGGCGC
>CAUJKG010000056.1 GCA_963205465.1 Pseudomonadota bacterium
CAACGCGAGGCTCTTTCGTGGGCTGCGCGGTTGCGGAGCATGGACCAGCGGATCGAGAAGTTCGGCTTGCAGCGCCGCGAGATTCCCAAGGATGTTCTCGATCGGGCGCGGAGCGTCATGTACCGGGCAGGCTCGCAAGGGCTGTGACCCTGTTCTGACAGAAAGGCACGGCGCCTCGTGACGCCATGCTTTCATCGTTTCGGCTAACGATCAAGCCGTGACGTTGGTGCGCTTTTCATGCTTCCACATCGCGAACATCTGTAAGCCGGCAAAGATATCGACGGCCAGCGCCTGCGCAATCACGAAGGCATAGCCGAGCCAAGTCGGCGAGACGTAGCCGGAGAGAAGCAGCGCGACCGAACCGATCACCCAGATTAGGTTGCCGGCAATGATGCTCCAGACGAAACCGCGGCCGAGCCGTTCGCGGATCGAGGCGGCGCCGAGAACCGCCGCCCAGCCGACGCAGAACAGGCCGCTATAGATCATCAGTGAAACCGGAAGATTGAGCAGGCCGTGCAGCAAACTCGTTCCGCCCAGCAGGAGAAGGCCGGTTGCGCCGGTCGCAGCGGCATCGAGTTGGAGCACGCGGCGGAGAAAGTTTGAAGGTGCAAAGGTCATGTCGATTTCCTTTCCTCGTTGACGTGGCTTCACACTTGCGCGCCCGGCGGCGAGGGTCGATTACCTCCGAGGTAATGGCGTCCGGATATTTCCGTGCGATAAGTCTTTCGCATGGGCACGACGAAACCAGCCGGCGAGGTTCTGCGCGAATGGCGGCAGCGTCGCCGCATGACGCAACTCGATCTCGCGCTCGAAGCCGAGATTTCCGCGAAACATCTGAGCTTTGTGGAAACCGGTCGCGCGCAGCCGAGCCGCGAGATGGTGCTCAATCTTGCCGAGCGGCTGGAAATGCCGTTGCGCGAGCGCAACGCATTGCTGATCGCCGCCGGCTTTGCGCCGGTCTATGGCGAGCGGCGACTTTCCGATCCGACGCTCGCGAAGGCGAGGGAGGCGGTCGAACTCGTCCTAAAAGGGCACGAGCCTTTTCCTGCAGTTGCCGTGGATCGTCACTGGAACGTCGTGTCTGCCAACAGGCCGATCAGCGTTCTGCTGGCGTCGGTTTCGCCAGCGCTGTTAAAGCCGCCTCTTAACGTGGTCCGTGTCAGCCTGCATCCCGAGGGGCTTGCGCCGCAGATCGTGAACTTTCACGAGGTGCGCGCCCATCTGATTGCGCGGCTCAAGCGGCAGATCGATCTTTCCGGTGACGCGAAGCTGGTGGCGCTCTTGCAGGAAGTGTCCGCTTATCCCAAGCCTTCGCGCAGCGTGGTGCCAATCCGCGAGGGCAATGCGGACGATGTCGTCATCAAAACCATCCTCGATACGCCGGCCGGCAGGCTTTCGCTGTTCAGCACTATGACGATTTTCGGTTCGCCCGTGGATGTGACGCTCTCGGAACTGGCGATCGAATCGTTCTTTCCCGCGGATTCCGCGAGCGCCGATCTGCTTCGCAAGATCGCTGCGTAAGCACTGCCTGTTCGTTAGGCGCGCCGCCGAAGTGCCTACCCAGATACGGCCGACGCTATTTTTGGGGAAGCCACCTTGACCCCCGAGAATAACAAGAAACATGATAGGTAAGGTATCATAATGATGACCGATTTCCGGGAGGGGTTTATGACAAAGCAGTCCTGGCGCGCAGGCAAAGGTCCGTTGCGCGCCGTTCTTTCTCTGGCCGCGGCGGCATTCGCCTTTGCCGCCGGTCCGTCGCAAGCGCAGCAGCAGGAGCTCAAGATTGCGCTGATCGCCGGGAAGACCGGCGCGCTCGAGGCTTATGCCAAGCAAACCGAGGTTGGCTTCATGCTGGGTCTTGAGTTCCTGACCAAGGGCACGATGGTCTGGGAAGGACGCAAGATTAACGTCATCGTCAAGGACGATCAGCTTAAGCCCGATCTTGCCCGCTCGCTCCTTGAGCAGGCTTATGCCGACGAGAAGGTCGACATCGCCGTCGGCACCACGTCTTCGGCGGCAGCACTTGCGATGCTGCAGATCGCGCAGGATTACAAGAAGGTGCTGATCGTCGAGCCCGCAGTCGCCGACGCGATTACGGCTGAGCGCTGGAACCGCTATATCTTCCGCACCAGCCGCAACTCGACGCAGGATGCTTATGCGGCCGCGGCGGCGTTCCCGAAGGAAGGCGAGGTCTATATCGCGACGCTGGCGCAGGACTACGCCTTCGGCAAAGACGGTATTGCCGCGCTGAAGGCGGCGCTTGCCGCCATCCGTCCGAACGTAAAGATCGTCGCCGAAGAATATGCACCGCAGAACACGACCGACTTTACGGCCTATGCGCAGCGCCTGTTCGACGCGCTGAAGGACAAGCCCGGCCTCAAGGTCATTCCGATCATCTGGGCCGGTCCGCATCCGCTGCCGAAGATCGCCGCGCTTAATCCCGGCCGCTACAACATCCAGATCGCGCCGGGCGGAAACATTCTCCCGGTCATGCAGCTCTACAAAGACTACCCGGGCATGGAAGGT
>CAUJKG010000057.1 GCA_963205465.1 Pseudomonadota bacterium
CGATGTCACGGCCCTGATGCGCGAGATCGGCCAGCGCGCAAGAAAGGCCGCGCGTGCGCTCGGCCTTGCCGAAGCGGCACAAAAAGCCAATGCGCTCGAAGCCGCGGCACGCGCCATCCGCGAAAATAAAGCGAAGATTCTTGAAGCCAATGCCAAAGACATCGAAGCCGCGAAGTCGCAGAACATCACCGCGGCCTTCCTCGATCGTCTGACGCTCACCGATCAATCCATCGATGCAATTGCAGCCGGCGTTGAAGCGGTCGCCCTCCTGCCTGATCCGGTCGGCGAAGTCATCGCAGACTGGCAGCAGCCGAACGGCCTGATCTTCCAGCGCGTGCGGACCCCGCTCGGCGTCGTTGCCGTGATCTATGAAAGCCGGCCGAACGTCACGGCGGATGCCGGCTCGCTATGCCTCAAGGCAGGCAACGCCGTGATCCTGCGCGGCGGCTCTGACAGTTTCCATTCCAGCCGCGCCATTCACGCCTGTCTTGTTGCAGGTCTGAAGGAAGCCGGACTTCCCGAAGACGCGATTCAACTGGTGCCGACCACCGATCGCGCCGCAGTCGGCGAAATTCTCTCGGGCCTCAACGGCAGTATCGATGTTGTGGTCCCGCGCGGAGGCAAAAGCCTCGTCGCGCGCGTGCAAGCGGAAGCGCGCGTGCCCGTGTTCGCGCATCTCGAAGGCGTATGCCACGTCTATGTTCATGCCGCTGCCGATCTCGAAATGGCGAAGCGGATCGTCTTCAATGCCAAGATGCGCCGCACCGGCGTCTGCGGTGCCGCCGAAACACTGCTCATCGACAAGAAGGCCGCGCCTACGCACTTGAAGCCGCTGGTGGAAATGCTGCTCGACGCCGGCTGCGAAGTGCGCGGCGACGAAGCCACCTGCACCGTCGATCCGCGGGTAAAACCTGCATCGGAAGAAGACTGGTCCACCGAATATCTCGATGCGATCATCTCGGTGAAAGTCGTCGACGGCCTGCAGGCTGCAATGGACCACATCGCGAAATACGGCTCGCAGCATACCGACGCCATCGTCACGGACGACCCCTCGGAAGCCGAGATTTTCTTGCGCGAAGTGGATTCCGCGATCGTATTGCACAATGCCTCAACGCAATTCGCCGACGGCGGCGAATTCGGTTTCGGCGCCGAGATCGGCATCGCCACGGGCCGCATGCATGCGCGCGGGCCCGTCGGCGTCGAGCAGCTCACCTCATTCAAATATCGTGTCCACGGCAGCGGTCAGACCCGACCTTGAACTTTCGCGCCCCCCTTGCCTCGCCCGGCATGCGGATCGGGCTCCTCGGCGGCAGTTTCAATCCTGCGCATGAGGCGCACCGTCAGCTCAGCCTGCTGGCATGGAAACGGCTTGGCCTCGATCGCGTCTGGTGGCTGGTTTCACCCGGCAACCCGCTGAAAGAAAACCATTCACTGCCGCCGGTCGAAACGCGGATCGCGCAGGCAAAGACCGTCGCCGCATCGCCTTATATCGATGTCTGCGCGCCTGAAGTCGCATACCGGACTCGCTACACCTTCGATACGCTCGCTCGCATCGCCAAGGAGTATCCGGGCGTGCGCTTCGTCTGGCTCATGGGCGCGGACAATCTGGCCCAGTTCCACCGCTGGAAACGCTGGCAGGAGATCGCAGCCATGATGCCGATCGCCGTGATCGAGCGGCCCGGCGACGAAGACGCGCCGCTCTCCGCGAAGGCCGCACACGCGCTCGCGCGATACCGGATCGACGAGAGCGATGCGGCACTTTTGCTTTCGATGCAGCCACCCGCCTGGGTGTATCTGCACGGCTTGAAATCGCCGCTGTCTTCCACCAGCTTACGCATGAAGGAACAGCGGCAAGGATAGTCATTGAACGGTAATGGCGGAGGCGTATGCTTCGATCAGTACCGATTCGCTAACCGAGGCCTGATGGAAGGAATCGATAGCCTGGCAACCAAGGTACGCAGCGTAACGGCGAAACGAGCCGCGAAGCCCAAAGTTGTGGCGCGCAAAAAAGAGCCCGCCCTGCTTTCTCTCATCCTGAAACAACTCGACGAAGACAAAGCCGAAGACACGATGCCCATCGATGTCCAGGGCCGCACTTCGATTGCCGACCATATGGTGGTGACGAGCGGGCGCTCCAATCGCCATGTCGCGGCGATCGCGGAGCATCTGATCGAGGCGCTTTCCAAAGCCGGCCACAAGCCTCGCTTCGAAGGACTGCCCGCCGCCGACTGGGTGCTGATCGATGCCGGCGACATCATCGTGCATGTGTTCCGGCCCGAGGTGCGCGAGTTCTACGGACTCGAGAGAATGTGGCAGCCGCGCGCGGCCGCGAAAGCGTAAGCGGCTTTTCGTGCGCCTCGTCATTGCCGCCGTCGGTCGCCTGAAGGCGGGACCCGAGCGCGAACTGCTCGCGCGCTATCTCGAACGCGCCAACGCAAGCGGCAAGGCGCTGGCGCTCGCACCCATCGACGTGATCGAAGTTCCCGAAAGCGCCGCGCAGACCGCAGCGAAGCGGAAAGCCGACGAAGCCAAAGCACTCCTTGCCACGCTTCCCGAGAAGACGAAGCTGATCGTGCTCGACGAGCGCGGCAAAAACATTCCGAGTGAAGACTTCGCGGGCAAGCTCGCCCGCTTCCGGGACGACGGCGCGGCGTGTACGGCACTCCTGATCGGCGGCGCCGACGGCCTCGACGAATCGCTGCGGAAAAAGGCGGACCTTGTGGTCGCTTACGGCGCCGCGACCTTCCCGCATCAGGTCATCCGAATCCTGCTCACGGAACAGATCTATCGGGCCACGACGATCCTCTCCGGCCACCCCTACCATCGGGGCGGCTGAGCGACGGGCGGCCTCGTTTCCAGCTCACTTTTGCGCGATCAGACACGGCACCTGCATTCCGACACGCAATTTCAGAGATTCCTCCTCAAATTTGCCCCGAAGGCAGCGGTTTTTGTCGTGGTTAATCGGTCGCCCGATCCGGGCCGGAACCGCGGGCAATCTCTTGCTACGCAACAGGACCGGCAGGTATCATGCGGCCATAAGCGAGGGTGGGCACTTCGCGGCGGAACCCATGGCAGAACGTCCGGAAAAGGACGGCTTGCCGCGGCGATACGAAACAGGACGGAATTTCCGGTCTCGGGCAACGGGACGGCTCAACCCCAGATCGGCTCTCTTCGCCAACAATCGAACGCGCAGCGAGAAGATCAACCCGGTCCTTCGTGACCGGCAACCGACAAAGAGAAGGTTCGCGGATAATGCGGAAGATTTCGCTATTCTTTATCGGCGCCATTACCGGCGCGCTGATCGCGGCCGTTGCCGCGCAGCCGCAGGTATTCTCGAAGGCGCGCGCGGCTTCGGCCGACACCTACCGGCAGCTCAATCTGTTCGGCGACATCTTCGAGCAGGTCCGCTCGCAATATGTCGAGAAGGTCGAAGACTCCAAGCTGATCGAGGCGGCCATCAACGGCATGCTTTCCTCGCTCGATCCGCATTCGCAGTTCCTCGACATCAAGAACTTCCGCGACATGCAGACCCAGACCCGCGGCGAATTCGGCGGTCTCGGGATCGAAGTCACGATGGAAGACGGCCTGGTGAAGGTGATGTCGCCCATCGACAACACGCCGGCCTCCCGCGGCGGCGTGCAGCCGAACGATCTCATTACGCATCTCGACGGCGAGCCGGTGAAGGGCCTGACCCTCGAACAGGCCGTCGAGAAGATGCGTGGACCGGTCAACACGCCGATCGTGCTGCGTATCCAGCGCAAGGGCGTCGAGAAGCCGGTCGAGATCAAGCTGGTTCGCGAAATCATCTCGATCCGCAACGTCCGCTACAAGATCGAAGACGACGTCGGCTATATCCGCCTCGTCAGCTTCCAGGGCGAGCGCACGATCCAGCAGCTCGTCGAGGCGATCAAGGAAATCAAGGAAAAAATCCCGAACGACAAGCTGAAGGGTTACATCCTCGATCTGCGCAACAACGGCGGCGGCTTGCTCGATCAGGCGATCGCTGTATCGGATGCCTTCCTCGAACGTGGCGAGATCGTTTCGACCCGCGGCCGCAACGACGGCAGCCAGCGCTACAACGCCAAGGCCGGCGACCTGACCAACGGCAAACCGCTGATCGTGCTGATCAATGGCGGTTCGGCTTCGGCGTCCGAAATCGTCGCCGGCGCACTGCAGGACCATAAGCGGGCGACGCTCTTGGGCTCCCGCTCGTTCGGTAAGGGCTCCGTGCAAACCGTGATGCCGATCGGCAACTTCGGCGCGCTGAAGCTCACCACGGCGCGCTACTACACGCCGTCGGGACGCTCGATCCAGGCTAAGGGCATTCAGCCCGACATCGAGCTCGTTCAGGATCTTCCGGAAGAGCTGAAGGGCAAGGTCGAACCGCGCGGCGAGGCTTCGCTCAAGGGCCACCTGAAGACCCAGGAGAGCGGCGACGAGCAGACCGGTTCGCCGGCCTACATCCCGCCGGATCCGAAGAACGACAAGCAGCTGATCATGGCGCTCGAACTACTGCGCGGTGTTCAGAAAAACGCGGCCTTCCCGCCAAACCCGAAGGCCAATCCGAACTGATCCGGATCGAAGCGACCGAAAGCCCCGCCAACCGGCGGGGCTTTTGCATTAGGGCACTTTCCCGCGCGAAGTGAGCACCGGTTCGCCGCCCGAAAATGCGCCCCCTATAATGTCTAGAGGACGATCCGATTGGATCGGGTCATGCTCAGGTAAGGTCCCGTTAACCAGATACGCACTTTCCACATGATAGGCTTCGAGCCTGATTCGACCCCGGAAGATCGCGATAGTGGACGATCTCGATACACCTCTGAAAGCGCGGCCTAGCGCGCCTTCGCGCCTGCCTCGGAATCTCCTTGCCGGGCTCACGCTCGTCATGGCGACCGTGATCGGCGGCGTCATCGCATGGGTAATCGCCTTCGACGATCCGCTCGGCGGCGAACCGCGGCAGATCGTGAAGATCCAGCAGGTTCCCGCGGAGGCTCCAACCAAGACACGCGCCGATGCGGAGCGGAAGGAAGAGCCCAAGGGCGACCAGCGTACGATCACGATCATCGACGGCAATACAGGCACGCGGCGCGAGATCGTCATCAGCGATCCGAAACAATCCGCTCCCCAGCGGAATACCGCGCCGAACCAGCCCGCAAGCGAACCCAAGAGCGAGCCTACCAGCGCGATCCCGCCTGCCGACAAAAGACTGATCGAGCCTACCAAGCATGGCTCGATCCCGAAAATCGGGCCCGACGGCGCGCGTGCGCTCGAGGTCTATGCAAGCCCGATCCCCGTGACCGCCGCAAGCGCCGATTCGCTGATCGCCATCGTCATTACCGGGCTTGGCGTCAGCACTTCCGGCACCAAAGATGCCATCGCCAAATTGCCGGCTGCCGTCACGCTCGGCTTTGTGCCTTACGGCAGCGAGTTGACCGACTGGGTGACGAAGGCGCGCAGTACCGGTCATGAAGTGCTGCTGCAGGTGCCGATGGAGCCGCTCGATTATCCGGATAACGACCCCGGCCCGCAGACCCTGACCGCGAACGCCACGACAGCGCAAAATATCGATCGGCTGCATTTCTTTCTGAGCCGCGCCCAAGGCTATGTCGGCGTCGCCAATCTGATGGGCGCGCGCCTGACCGCCAACGAAGATGCCATGGCGGCGATCCTCGCCGAGACCGGCAAGCGCGGCCTTCTGTTCCTGGATGACGGAACCTCGCCCCGCAGCGTCTCACAACGTGCCGCACAGAAAGCGAAATCGCCGTTCCTGCGCTCCGACGTCGTGATCGACGCACGCACCGAATGGGCCGATATCGACGCAGCCCTCGTCAAGCTCGAAGCCATTGCGGCCGAACGCGGGGTCGCGATCGCCTCCGCAAGCGCACTCCCCGTCACCGTCGAGCGGATTGCGCGCTGGGCAAAGACATTGGATGCCCGCGGTATCCGGCTGGTTCCCGTCAGTGTCGCTTTCCAGCGCCGCGCAAAGCAAAGCTGACGGCAGCGCGTTCGCATTGTAGAACGCCGGTCATGAAAAACTTCGAAGATCTTCCTTATCGCCCCTGCGTCGGCCTCGCGGTGTTCAACGCGGGCGGACTTGTTTTCATCGGCCGCCGCTCCAGCGGACCCGAGCACGTGGACGCAACCCATTCCTGGCAGATGCCTCAGGGCGGCATCGACGACGGCGAGGATCCTTACGAGGCCGCGTTGCGCGAACTCTATGAGGAAACCAATATTCGCTCGATCAGGCGGCTCGGCGAGGTCGAAGGCTGGCTGAAATACGATATTCCGCGCGACATCGTCGGACAGGCGTGGAAGGGAAAATACCGCGGCCAGAAGCAGAAATGGTACGCTCTTCGCTTCACCGGCAACGAGACCGAGATCGATATCGCGACCCCGGGAGGAGGCGCGCATAAGCCGGAATTCGTGGAGTGGCGCTGGGAGCGCTTCGAGAACACCGCCAGCCTGATTATTCCTTTCAAGCGTCCGGTCTACGATGAGGTCATCAAAAGTTTTGGCGAATTTGCCGCGAGATAGTCATGCCTTTTAAAGGCCAACTGCGCTGGCGAAAGATTGCGGACCGCGATCTTCCCGAAATTGACCGCATCGCAAAGATCATTCATCCCGATCTGCCGGAGCACATCAAAACTTTCGCAGAGAAAATCAACCTGTCTCCATCCACCTGTCTTGTCGTCTGCGACGGCACCCACATCCGCGGCTATGCCATCGCCTATCCCTGGCGCATGAATGACATGCCGCCGCTCGATACGCTGTTCGGTTCCATCCCCGCGGATGCTTCCATCCTCTACATTCACGATGTCACACTGCTGCCCAGCGTGCGCGGTCAGGGACTGGTCGCAGAGCTTCTAAAGATTCTGAGCGAGGCCGGCCGCGAACTGGCGCTGACGCGGTTTACGCTTGCTGCCGTTTACGGCTCCGAGGAAGCCTGGTCTCGCTACGGATTCCGCCGCGCACCGATGGACGAGAGACTAATGGCACAAGCCGCGGGCTATGGCGCCGCCGTCTACATGACGCGGGATTTCGAGCCCGCTTGAAACAAAAAAAGCCGCGCTGTTCGCGCGGCTTTCTTCGCATTGATTTTGAACCTCAATGCGTGGAGGCCGCGCCACCCGCAAGCTGCGTCTGTATCGCCTTCAACTGGTAGATCGTGTCCGCCATTTTATTCTTCGCTTCATCGGTAGCAGACGACATCTTTTCCTCAAGCGCCGTGATGGAAGCCGCGAACTCGGCGGGATTGATGTCTTCGATCCGCGCCGCCTCTTCCGCCAGCACGATCAGGCCGGTCTCGTTCACTTCGGCAAAGCCGCTGCGGACGAACACGTTCATGCTGTCCGTTCCGTTCTTGAGACGCAGGAAACCCGGCCGCAGCGTCGAAACCAGCGGAGTGTGGCCAGCGAGCACGGTGAACTCGCCTTCCGTTCCCGGCACGATTACTTCTTCCACATCGCCGGAGAAGAGCAGTTTCGCAGGCGAGACAAGTTCGAACTTGAAGGTTGCCATGGTCTGTCCTTAGGCGCGCCGGTCGGCGACGAAGCCGATGCCGAGACCGACGATCGCGCCGATCATGGCGCAAAGAGCAATATGGTTGAACTGCCGGTTGGTGAGTTCGCCTTGCGGCGCCTCGGTCTTGATCTGAAGATTGATGCCGGGGATCGTGACCTGTGCTGTCGGCGGCTTGGTAACGAACCCGACGAGGCCGCCCGCAACGATTCCAAGCAGTAAGCAGATGATTTTCAGCTTGCTCAACGTCATCGCGGGCGCCCTTTCCGTTCGAAAGTTAGGCCGCCTCCGCAGCCAACTTCTTACCCTTCTCGACCGCCTCTTCGATGGTACCGACCATGTAGAAGGCCGGCTCCGGCAGGTGGTCATATTTGCCTTCAACCAGACCCTTGAAACCCTTGATGGTGTCAGCAAGTTCCACGAACTTGCCGGGCGAGCCGGTGAAAACTTCCGCGACGTGGAACGGCTGCGAGAGGAAGCGCTCGATCTTCCGCGCGCGCGAGACCGCGAGTTTGTCTTCTTCTGAAAGCTCGTCCATGCCGAGAATGGCGATGATGTCCTGCAGCGCCTTGTAGCGCTGGAGAATCTGCTGAACCTGACGCGACACCGCATAGTGCTCCTCGCCGACGATCATCGGCGAAAGCATGCGCGAGGTGGAGTCGAGCGGATCGACCGCCGGATAAATGCCCTTTTCCGCGATCGAGCGCGACAACACGGTGGTCGCGTCAAGATGCGCGAACGAGGTCGCCGGCGCCGGGTCGGTCAAGTCGTCGGCCGGGACGTAAATCGCCTGCACCGAAGTGATCGAACCCTTCTGCGTGGTGGTGATGCGCTCCTGCAGCGCGCCCATGTCGGTGGCAAGCGTCGGCTGGTAGCCGACCGCGCTCGGGATACGGCCGAGAAGCGCCGACACTTCGGAGCCGGCCTGGGTGAAGCGGAAGATGTTGTCAACGAAGAACAGCACGTCCTGACCCTGATCGCGGAAATATTCCGCGACCGTCAGACCCGACAGCGCAACGCGCATGCGGGCTCCGGGGGGCTCGTTCATCTGACCGAACACGAGCGCGCACTTGGATCCTTCGCCGCCGCCCTTCTTGTTCACGCCCGACTCGATGAACTCGTGATAGAGGTCGTTGCCTTCGCGGGTACGCTCGCCGACACCGGCGAACACCGAGTAACCGCCGTGCGCCTTGGCGACGTTGTTGATGAGCTCCTGAATGAGCAAAGTCTTGCCGAGGCCCGCGCCGCCGAACAGGCCGATCTTGCCGCCCTTGGCGTAAGGCGCGAGCAGATCGACGACCTTGATGCCGGTGACGAGAATTTCTGCTTCCGTGCTCTGGTCGGTGTAGCTCGGGGCCGCGACGTGAATCGGGCGCGTGCCCGAAGCCTTCACCGGGCCGGCTTCATCGATCGGCTCACCGACCACGTTCATGATGCGGCCGAGCGTGCCGTCGCCGACCGGAACCGCGATCGGCTGGCCGGTATCGGTGACGCTCTGTCCGCGCACCAGACCTTCGGAGGAGTCCATCGCGATCGTGCGGACGGTCGATTCGCCAAGATGCTGCGCGACTTCGAGCACGAGGCGCTGGCCCTGGTTTTCCGTCTCCAGCGCGTTCAGAATTTCGGGGAGATGATCCTCGAACTGCACGTCGACGACGGCGCCGATGACCTGCGTGATGCGTCCAACATTCTTTGCCATTTTCGTCCTCGTACCTGAATCTTAGAGCGCTTCCGCGCCGGAGATGATCTCGATCAGTTCCTTCGTGATCATCGCCTGGCGGGTGCGGTTGTAAGTGATGGTTTGTTTCTTGATCATGTCGCCGGCGTTGCGGGTCGCGTTGTCCATGGCGGACATGCGCGCACCCTGTTCGGACGCCGCGTTCTCGAGCAGCGCGCGAAAAACCTGCGTCGCAAGGTTGCGCGGCAGGAGATCGGCGAGAATTTCTTCTTCGCTCGGTTCGTATTCGTAAACCGGCGTATTGGTGCCTGCCTTGGCTTCGCTGCTCGTCTCGGGAAGCTGCGGCGGAATGATCTGCTGTGCGGTCGGAATCTGCGAGATCACCGACTTGAAGCGCGAATAGAACAGCGTGCAGACATCGAATTCGCCGGCCTCATAGCGAGCCACGATCTTCTGCGCGATCTCCGCGGCATTGTCGTAGCCGAGCTGGCGCACACCGCGAAGATCGATCACCTCAACGATCTGCTTCGCAAAGATCCGGCGCAGGATGTCATAGCCCTTGCGGCCGACGCAGATGATCTTGACCGTCTTGCCGGCGGCAATCAGCGCATTGGCGCGATCGCGCGCAAGCCGCGCGATGGAAGAATTGAACGCACCGCAAAGGCCGCGTTCAGCCGTGCAGACGAGCAGCATATGCACGTCGTCCTTGCCGGTGCCGCCGAGGAGTGCGGGTGCGCCGGGCTGGCCTGCGACCTTGTTTGCGATGTTCGCGAGGATCGCGTCCATGCGTTCGGCATAGGGGCGCGCCGCTTCGGCAGCCATCTGCGCGCGGCGAAGCTTCGCCGCGGCGACCATTTGCATCGCCTTCGTAATCTTCTGCGTCGCCTTCACCGAAGCGATGCGATTGCGCAGATCCTTGAGGGAAGCCATTGGCTAGGACTTTTCCTTGCGGAGCGGAGGTTACGAGAAAGACTTGGCGAAAGCGTCGACCGCGGCCTTTAGCTTGCCCGCGTCTGCGTCCGACAGATCCTTCGAAGTGCGGATCGAATCGAGCAACGCGCCATGCTGCGAGCGGATGTTCGAGAGCAACCCATCCTCGAACGCCTTCACGCGGTTGAGCGGAAGCTGGTCGAGATAGCCGTTGGTGCCGGCCCAGATCACGACCACCTGCTCTTCCATCTTCAGCGGCGAGAACTGCGCCTGCTTCAAAAGCTCGGTGAGGCGGGAGCCACGATTCAGAAGACGCTGGGTCGCGGCGTCGAGGTCGGAGCCAAACTGCGCGAAGGCCGCCATTTCGCGGTACTGCGCAAGCTCGCCCTTGATCTTGCCGGCGACCTTTTTCATCGCCTTGGTCTGCGCCGAGGAGCCGACGCGCGACACCGAGAGACCGACGTTCACCGCCGGGCGGATGCCCTGATAGAACAGGTCGGTTTCAAGGAAGATCTGGCCGTCGGTGATCGAAATGACGTTGGTCGGAATATAGGCCGACACGTCGTTCGCCTGGGTTTCGATGACCGGCAACGCGGTCAAGGAGCCTGCGCCCTGCGAGTCGTTCATCTTCGCCGCGCGCTCGAGCAAGCGCGAGTGGAGATAGAACACGTCGCCCGGATAGGCTTCGCGTCCCGGCGGACGGCGCAGCAACAGCGACATCTGACGGTAGGCGACGGCCTGCTTCGACAAGTCGTCATAGATGATGACGGCGTGCATGCCGTTGTCGCGGAAATATTCGCCCATCGCACAGCCGGAGAACGGCGCCAGGAACTGCATCGGCGCGGCGTCGGAAGCGGTTGCGGCAACGACGATGGAATATTCCATCGCGCCCTGCTCTTCGAGCACCTTGACGAACTGCGCGACAGTCGAACGCTTCTGACCGACCGCGACGTAAACGCAATAGAGCTTCTGTGCTTCCGGTGCGCCCGCGACGTTCAAAGGCTTCTGGTTGAGGATCGTATCGAGCGCGACAGCGGTCTTGCCGGTCTGGCGGTCGCCGATGATGAGTTCGCGCTGGCCACGGCCGATCGGGATCAAGGCGTCGATCGCCTTCAGGCCCGTTGCCATCGGCTCATGCACCGACTTTCTCGGGATGATGCCCGGCGCCTTCACGTCCACGCGGGCGCGCTTGGCGGCCTTGATCGGACCCTTGCCGTCGATCGGATTGCCGAGCGCATCGACGACGCGGCCGAGCAATTCCTTACCGACCGGAACGTCCACGATCGCGCGGGTGCGCTTGACGGTCTGGCCTTCCTTGATGTCGCGGTCGGAGCCGAAGATCACGATGCCGACGTTGTCGCTTTCGAGGTTGAGCGCCATGCCGCGCACGCCGTTTTCGAACTCGACCATTTCGCCAGCCTGCACATTATCGAGGCCGTAGACGCGGGCGATACCGTCACCGACGGAAAGCACCTGTCCTACTTCGGTCACTTCGGCGGCTTCGCCGAAATTCTTGATCTGCTCTTTCAGAATTGCCGAGATTTCAGCGGCGCGGATGTCCATCAGCGGACCTCTTTCATCGCGTTACGAATGGAGTTGAGTTTGGTTTTCAGTGACGCATCGATCATGCGGGAGCCGATCTTCACTTTGAGGCCGCCGAGGATCGAGGGATCGATTTTCACGTCGAGCGTGACGTTCTTCTGGCCAGAAGCGGCGATCGCTTCCTTGATGGTCGCAAGATGCTTTTCTTCCAGCTTCTCGGCGACCGTGACTTCGGCGCGGGTTTCGCCCTTGGAGCGGGCCACCAGCGCATTGAAGCCGGCAATCATCTGGCCTACCGCGAAGAGGCGGCGATTCGAGGCCACCGTGGCAATGAATTTGCCAGCGAGACCGCCGATCTTGGCCTTCGCCAAAATCGCTTCGATCGCCTTGGTCTGCTCTTCCGCGGTGAAAACCGGGCTGCGGACCAGACGAACGAGATCTTCGCTGCCTTCAAGCAGGCCC
>CAUJKG010000058.1 GCA_963205465.1 Pseudomonadota bacterium
CGCGCGAAAACTGAGGGCTGGCAAACCTTCGAGATGGACGCGAGCCATTCGCCGCACGTTACCGCGCCAGAAGCGTTGGCCGAGATTCTCGACCGGATCGCCCGCGGCTAACGCTTCGCCGCTTGGCTTTCATCCTTGCTACGTACCTCGATCGTTGCGGGCTTCGGCAGCAGGCGGGCGTTCGCAAGCCAGCCCAGCACGGTTTCCTGCCATGCGCGGCGCACGATCAGGATCTGCACGGCGAAGAGCGACCAGAAGAAAGGTGCCGTCCACGCCACGCGCGCGCCGTAACGATGATGCGGATTCGACAAGACACCGGTGACAAAGGCGTTCGCCAGGAGCGCGAGGATCAGCGTCGCCGCGAGCTTGTCCATGTCGGTGAGGTGGCCGCGCCGCCACGCCAACAGCAGCAGAAGCGGCAGCAGCGCCATCGATCCGAGCGTGATCGGCACGTGGAAGGTATTCATAAAGTCGATGGTGCGCTGGATCAGGTTGAAGCGCTGGCGCGAGGTATTCACCGCGACATTGGATTCCGGATAGAGCCGCGCGATGGCCTCGTAGGCGCTCCAGACCTCGCGCACGAGGCCGTCGCCGGATTTGACGAGCACGAGTTGCAGGCCGGTCGAGGAAAGCGCGGTCTTGACGTGCATCCAGGGATACATCGTCAGGCTGTCGAGCGTGATGCGGCGCATTTCGTCCGCGCCGTCGACCCAGCCGCCGATGGATACGAAGGGGCCTTTCGGTCCCTGATGCCAGAGAAAATCGTCCGCGGTCTTCGGCATCTGCTTTTCGAACTTGCAGAGCTTGATCGTGGGATCGGGGCAATTGTCGGCGAGATAGCGCTGGGCGATCCCGTCCTGCACCAGCCGGCTGAAGATGAAGCTCGATCCGCCCGGCGTCCAGGCAAGCTGACCTGAATAGATGAAGTTGACCGACGGCACGGCGACGGCGGAGGCGACCAGCGCGACGGCAGCGAGTTTCAGCCCGGCAGCTTCGAGCAGCTTGCGGTGGATCATAAAGAAGAAGGCCGCAGCCGCTGTCAGCGCAATCATCACGGCAAAGGTGGCGTTGTGCGCAGCAGATGCGAAGACGATCAGTGCGATCAGGCCATAGCGCTCGAAGCGGCTAAGTGCTGCTTGTTTGAAGAGCAGCAGATAGAGCGAAAGCACCGCGAGACCGGCGAAGAGATCCGGCATCAATTGACCGGCGAACCAGGGCAGTGCGGTCGCTACAGTCAGAAACAGCGAGACGGCGAGCAAACAGACCGGCAACGCCACCGTCCGTTCGCGCAGACCGTGACTTCGCAGCATCAGGTAGATGATCCAGACGCTCAGGGCCGATTGCGCGATCACCACCGGCCAGAAATTTGGATAGCGCAGATAGGCAAGCCACGCTCCGTAAGTCATGGAGCGGCCAGCCGATAGCGAGCCGTCGAAGGTGCGCTCGAAATATGCGCCGCTGTCGAAGAAGAGAAACGGAAAGCGATTCCAAATCGCAGGGATCAAGAGCAGCAGAACGGACGCAAGAAAGGCTGCAATCAGCGCCGGAGAGATGCGGGAAAAGAAGGAAGTTCGCGCAAACACCATTGCGTGCTCCGGTGCGAGCGCGGATACGAAACGCCGCGCCGGGGAAAGGCGGTTTGTCAGATAGGGAAATGCGCGGGACGCACTTGCGGTTCCCGCGGCGCATGGCCGCTGCATTAAAATTTGGAAAGCCGGTGCGAATTCTCGTTCAGCCGAGGTTTATCTTTTGGCTGCCATGAAGGCAGTCAACTGCCTGTCGAGGAGGAAGCGATGCAAAAGTTTCTGCTCGCAAGTTTCGCACTGCTTGTGCTGGTCATTCCGGCAGAGGCGCAACGCCGCGCACCGTCCGATCTGTGGTGCCGCGAAGAGCGGATCGGGCCGGGTCCGTTCGATACCGTCATGCGCTGCGAAGCCTATACCTATCAGCAATGCATGGCGTCGCGGACGAATTTCGGCACCTGCTTTCGCAATCCGCGCTATGCGAAACCGCGTCGTTAAAACTATTCGCGAAACGCTTATTCCCGGAATTCTTGCGCGTCCGGCACGCGGGTAAAGGCGATCTTGGCGCCGAGATATTGCAGGCCGAGATTTTTCTGCGAGGCGAGCGTGACACTCTCGCGGCCGTAGCGCGCAACGAGCTTATCGACCGAGCGCCACAGCATTTCTTTCTTGGTGAAGCCGTCCGGCCGCGTCTCGACGAAGAGATCGCGCGCACGCGTGCCTTCGTCGCTCAGCCGGTAGAGCCAGACCGAAACCTTGCGGAAGGGGCCGCTTCGCGCCGGCAATTGATTCCAGAACTGATCGAGATAGTCGAGGAGCGTGAAGGAATCCTGCGTCGGCGCGATCCGGCTCTCATGCACGATGGGTTCGCGCGCGCCGTATTCGGGATGCACCGCAAGTCCGAAGCCGCCGGCGACCTGCTGGTAGCGGCGGATGCGGGTCGCGCATTTCAGGAGCAGCGAGCGGGCGACGAAACGCGCGTCGTCTTTGCCGCGCAGGCGCGGCGCGAGCACGCGGCTATGCCCCACCGAACGGCGGCCGTCCTCTGTTCGCGGCACGTCCACGCCATGCAGTTCGTACCAGTAGCGCTCTCCGCCGACGGAGCCCCAGACCAGCCGCGCGGCTTTCGGTTCGAGCGAGAGCAGTTGCTCGACACTTGTGATGCCGGCCTTGTGCAGGCGGGCTTCCATGCTGGAGGCGATGCCCGGCAGATCGGTCAGCGCCAGCGGATACAGGATGTGCGGCAGGTCTTTCCGTTCGATCAGCGTGAGGCCGTTCGGCTTCTGCATGTCGGAAGCGATTTTCGACAGGAGCCGCGTCGGCGCGATCCCGATCGAGGAGTTCAGACATTCGCCGACCTTCTTCCTGATGCCGGCTTTCATGTTCAGCGCGATCCGCCGCGCGTTGCCCGCTTCGCACTCGTCGCCGATCAGTTTGCAGGTGAATTCGTCGATCGAGCCGGTGGAAAACAGCGGAACGTGGTTCTGCACTTCTTCCTTCAGCCGCTCATGCATGTCGACGTAAAGCTCGTGGCGCGCCGGAACGAGCAACAGGCCAGGACACATGCGCTTGGCTTCCCAGATACGCGTGCCGGTCTTCACCCCGTAAGCCTTGGCTTCGTAGCTCGCGGCGATCGCGCTGGTCGTATCGCTCATCACCGGCACGACCGCGATCGGCTTGCCGCGGAGCGCCGGATTCATCTCTTGCTCCACGCTCGCGAAGAACGAGTTGAAGTCGATGGTGAGATAGCTGAAGCGGCCCATTGCCGACGCCTGCACTGTCCGGCCAATTCCGGGGCAGGGAGACTAGAACAAAACAGGAACTAACGAAAGCAGGCGCTGACAGATTGTCGGACTGAAATCCGGAGCTAGAGAGCGGCCTGCGCTACCGCAAGAACCAGCAGAATTCCGGCTGTTACCGCCGCGCCACCGGCCCAGCTCGCCGCAGTCGTATCTTCCTCGTCTTCCATTTCGTGTATCGGACGCATGACAACCTCCTGTTGCCGGCTTCCTCCCCGATCCATGGAAAACGCAATAGCGCCGGAAATGTTCAGGTGTTGCCCGCGCGGCGTCTCACTTCCTTGCCTTCATTTCCTCGTCGAGTTTCTCATGAAGCCGGATGCCTTCGCCCGGCGCGAAGTCCTCGAGTTCGTAGAGCTGGCGGATTTCGAGTTCGCCGCCGTCGTTGTGCGGGTTCGGGCAGCGCTTCATCCATTCGATCGCCTCGGCGAGCGATTTCACCTGGATGATCCAGAAACCGGCGACAAGGTCATTCGTATCGGCAAAAGGGCCGTTGACGACGCTGCGCTTCTCGCCATCAAATTTGATGCGCACGCCTTTTTTGCTGGGCTGCAAGCCATCGCCCGCCAGCATGATGCCTGCGTTCACCATCTCCTCGTTGAACTTGCCCATGGCGAGGAGCAGTTCCTCCGATGGCATGACGCCGGCTTCGGAGTCCTTGGTGGCTTTTACAATGACCATGAAACGCATCTCGGGCTCTCCTGTCCCTCCCGCGATACCAAGGTAAAAAGCCTCGGAAGCCGATGGTTCCCGCGAGACTGGGAACTTTACTTTAGCCGTAAAAGGTTCTGCGCGGCCGAACGGAGCGGAGCGGGGAGTTTTGCCAGCAGCGTCTTGGCTTGCGGTGCGAAGCGGAATGCGCGCGCCGCGACCTGTCCCTGCAGCGAAAGCGGCAGCGCATAGTCGCACACCGCGACCGCCCCGGTCGCGATCACGCGTTTGAAGGGATCGGCCGGCGCCAGCAGATCGTAGGCGGCAAAACCCTGTTCGCGCGCATAGGCAATCGTGTCCGCCATCTGTACCTGGCCGGGGCCGCTCTTTGCGAATTCCGGATTGATCGCGCCGAGGAAGGCGTGCCAGCGCTTGCCTTGCGTGATCGCGATTTCGATCGCGGCAAGTTTGCCGCCGGCTTCCAGCCGCGCGCAGGCCAAAAGGTTCGCATGATCGGCGACGAGCGAAGTCAGCACCGCTTCCCAGTGCGGATCGCCGATGACCGACGACGAATAGCCTTTCGCGGCGAGCCAATTGCGTTTGAGTTCGAGCGCAGTGCGCACGCAGTCACGCGCGCCGCTGCCGCGGGTGATGCGGAGTTCGACTTCGCCTCGTTCGGCGAGCCGCCGCCGGTAGCGGCGCAACTCGCGCATGTCGCGCGGCGGCAGGCTGGTCTCGCGGCGGAGATCGATATAGGGCGCTTCCTCGACGCTCGATACGTGCGCGCGGCGTGACAGGAGCGGGGAGAGTTTGGCGTCGTTCCTCACCTTGCGAAACAACACGGCATCGGCTCCGAGCGTGCCGGTGGCAAGCAGCGCCTGCATCAGATGCGCCTCGGAGCCGGCGCGCGAGAGGATCGCGTCGCCATATTGAATGAGCGGGTCGCCGAGAAAACGCAGCACCTTGCTGCCGGCCATGCTCGTCATCACGAGTGGCAGGATCGCAACTGCGCTGCCGCCCTCGCGGATCAGGACGATATGCGGCTCGTGCCCATGCGCGCGATGCGCGGCGATCGAAGCCTCCGCGACCGCATAAGACTGGAACGGGGTCTGGAGCGCGCCTTCGCGCTCGATCGCGCGCCAGCCGGCTCTTGCCGCATCGAGCGCGTCCGCGCCGGAGAATACTTCCGCGTCGCCTGCGGCCCGCTCGGGTTTGGCCACGCGGCGCACGCCTTCGCCGATTCCCGCCAGCATTTCGGGAAACGATTCGAGATGGCTCATCAATGCGATCGCGAGGTCGGCGGGCATGGCTCTCGTTCGTGATTTCGTGCCTTTTCTAGCGCGGCCCGGCTTGCATAATGGTTGAAAGCGCTGTGTTACCCAGCGTAATCGCCCCGTATCCTTAACGTCTTTCCCTTTTCCAAGTAGAAATACGGCCGGAAAAAAGACGTTGCGGTATCATGGTGGCGTTTGCGGCCGCGGCTTACGGTACGCTTGGCGACATTGGGGCCGCGGCACGAGAGCAGTTAGAGTACGGCGATGTTCATCAATTTCTTCAACGAGCTGAAATCGGCGGGGCTGCCCGTCACCGTCCGCGAGTACCTGACGCTGATGGAGGCGCTGAATTCGGACGCCGATCTCGCGAACCGGCGGGTCGAGGATTTCTATTTTCTCTCCCGCGCGGCGCTGGTGAAGGACGAGCGCAACCTGGACAAGTTCGACCGCGTGTTCGGTCATGTCTTCAAGGGGCTCGACCTGATGTCGGACGCGGCCGGCACCGCGCAGATCCCGGAAGAGTGGCTCCGCAAGCTCGCGGAAAAATATCTCACTGAAGAAGAGAAAGCGCAGATCAAGGAGCTTGGCTGGGACAAGCTCATGGAGACGCTCGCCGAGCGCCTGAAAGAACAGAAGGGCCGCCATCAGGGCGGTAACAAATGGATCGGCACCGCGGGCACGTCGCCGTTCGGGGCTTATGGCTATCACCCCGAAGGCATTCGCATCGGCCAGGACAAGAACCGCAACAACCGCGCGGTGAAGGTGTGGGACAAGCGCGAGTTCAAGGATCTCGACGACACGGTCGAGCTTGGCACGCGCAACATCAAGGTCGCGCTGCGGCGCTTGCGCAAGTTCGCGCGCACCGGCTCGCCCGACGAACTCGATCTGCCCGGCACGATCCGCGAGACCGCGAACCACGGCTATCTCGACGTGCAGATGCGGCCCGAGCGCAGGAACGCCGTGAAGGTGCTCCTGTTCCTCGACATCGGCGGCTCGATGGACTGGCACGTCGAGCTATGCTCGGAGCTGTTCTCCGCCGCGCGCACGGAATTCAAGAATCTGGAGACCTTCTACTTCCACAACTGCCTCTATGAGAGCGTGTGGAAGCAGAACGTGCGGCGGCACTCGGAGCGCACGCCGACCTGGGACGTGCTGCACAAGTTTCCTTCCGACTACAAAGTGATCTTCGTCGGCGATGCGAGCATGAGCCCTTACGAGATCATGATGCCAGGCGGTTCGGTCGAGCACATGAACGAGGAGGCGGGGCAGGTGTGGGTCGAGCGCGTGACTAGGCTCTACCAGCATGCGGTGTGGCTGAATCCGGTGCCGCGCGAGCACTGGGACTACACGCAATCGATCCGCATGATGCGGCAGCTGTTCTCGGACCGCATGTATCCGCTCACGCTGGAAGGGCTCGACGAGGCGATGCGGGAGCTGGTGCGGTGATTTTAACCGCTAAGTCGGGCATTGGACGGTAGCCTTCCCGTCAGCCAATCGTGACGCGCTTCATCTGCAAAATCCGAGGAAATTTATGCTCGATCAAACTCTCCCTGTCGAACATGGCAAATGGAAATATTGGGTTCGCGTCAGGGACGGAGAAGTTATCAACGTTCAGGGTTACAATAATCAATATTTCCACGCGCACTCCGATAGCCGCGGCGTTTCCGTCACGAATTCCTCGCAGGCGGCAAACCGCGTTTTCGTGGATACTGCGGCTGGCCAAGTTTACTTCGACGCCGAGAACACGGTCTTTGCTTCTATCGCCGGCAACCTAGCGCGCCTGGTGTATGTCGGACCTAATGGCGGAAATGGATTTCTGCGCTATGCATTCAACAACAGCAACGGCTCTGGTGTTGCGTTCGGGCATTGGGAAATATTTCTCCCTCGCATAAGGCGCTACGTCGTTCTTTTCATTGTGTGGCTAGTTGTGTTCGTTGCGTTTTTCGGCGCTTGGGTCTTGCCGCCGCATCCCAAAGACAATTTGGGTCCGATCATGAAGGAGATGGCGCCTACTGCGCTGCCAATCCTTTTTCCGATCGGTGCTTTGTCGCTTTATATTTGTATCCGCAATTTTCGTGCGCGCAAGGCGATCTCCCGAAAGATCGAAGATGCCATTCAGCGCGTCGGATAGTGGGTAAGCTTCACAAAGCACGTCTGGCAAAACGTTGCTGCTCTTTACCTTCACGCGACCTATTGGCAGTATCGTGTGCAAGGCCAAAGGAATGCGTCGATGTTGGATCAAACTACGTTCGTTACGTTCTTGCACTGGAAATACTGGGTTCGGAGGCAAGAAGGCGAGGTCATCGATGTGCAGACTTACAGCCATCATCAATCCCGCGTGGATGCAGACCGCTACGGCGCGACGATGAAAAGCTCCTCATACAACACGAACCGGATTTTCTTTCGTACTGCGGACGGCCAATCGTTTTTCGATGTTGATACCAGTATTTTTGGAGCGGCTCCGGGTAACCTTTTGCATCTGGTCTATCTGGGCCCGGAAAATGCAAGGGGGACGCTGAAGGTCGCTTATAATCTGAATAACCGAACCTCTGTTGAATTCAGCTACTGGGAAAATTATCTGCCCAAGGTTCTGCCGTTCGTCGTATTCGGCGCGCTCTTTTTTGCCGTAGCGGTGTTTTTCGGTGCGATAGACAACGGCCCTTTGCGCACAAATGAATCGCTTCGACCGATCGCCGGCATAGCCCGCTGGGTGCAATATCCGTTCGCTTGGCTTGGGATCGGTATGTTCGCCTTCGCGATTTATCGAATCGTGATGCGTTTTATTCTGTTCCCTATTCTTAAGCGCAAGGCGCAGTGATAAGGTTTCAATATCTGCGCGCCGCTTGCGATCGCCATGGGGTGTCACGCGCGAAGGCAACTTCGCGCAGCAGGAAACATCCAGCGCGCCTTGCGGTGCCGCTCTTCGCCTAGTTGAGCGGCGGCACGATCGCGCTTTGCGGCACGATGCGCTGATGGCGCTCGTTGTCGCTTTTCACGAGATAGAGCGGATCGTTGCCGTCGAACGGACGCAGCGCCAAAATCCGGAAATGCGTGTCGTTCGCGACGCGCAGGTTGTTGCGCGTGAGCTGAACGGTCTGTCCGATCCGGAAGCGGTGAATCAACCAGTTGTTGCTTTCCATGGTTTAGCCTTTCACGAGATGATGGTGACGGGGTCGGCGAGTTCTGCGTCGCACTTTGGGCAAACGATCGGCTGCCGGTTCAGGTCGTAAAACTTTGCGCCGCAGGAAATGCATCTGCGCTTGGTGCCCGCGGGCGCCGCTGATTTGCTCATCGAGATGCGTCGTTGCCGGGCCAGATGCCGGTCAGCAGACGCCATGCAATAAAGAGGGCAAAGGTCGTGATCAGAAGCGTCAGGAATACAGGTCCGGATACGACCGCGTATTTGGACCAGGCAACGAATACGATCAGCAGAATGGAAAGCGCTAAGTAACCGATGAACTTCGAGTGATCATTCATCCAGTTGCGCGGGCGTTCATGCGGCGAGCCTTTCTCGGCTCCGAAGCGGAACGCGATGCATTCTTTATAAGCCCGCGTGCACCTGCAATTGAGGCGCTTCGGAGGCGGCAGTTATTATATATTCGCGTGTACAAGAGATATCATTTGCTATTTGCGCGAATAAGGTGCATAGGCGCTTCTGTTCGATCTGCTTATGTACTGGCCACGCGCCTTAAACGCTCTCTCCAAGACATCGCTGCATCGGGAAAAGGTTCTGCGCACACGGCGTAGCGCCTGCAATCTCGCCTGTCATGGCGAAGTTTAGGAGACTAAAATGATTACTGGTGTTGTGAAATTCTTCAACGCGCAAAAAGGCTTCGGTTTCATTCAGCCGGTTGACGGCTCGAAGGATGTGTTCGTGCACATCTCGGCAGTCGAGCGCTCGGGCATGAGCACGCTCAACGAAGGCCAGAAGGTCACGTTCGACGTCGTCGCTGACAAGCGCAGCGGCAAGTCGGCAGCCGAGAACCTCGAAGCGGCGTAAGCCTTATCGAGACGAGAATACGAAAAGCCCGGTCGCAAGACCGGGCTTTTTGCTTTTAGGTTGCCGAAGCGGTGTCTGCGCTGAACCGCGCGGCCGCTGCTGTGAAAAGCTGCGCGTCCGCGTCGGCAGGCGCATCGCCTTACATCCGCGGCAAGTCTTTGTCCGGCGGCACAGGATCGACCAGCGGGCGATCCTCGTTCGGCTGCGGCGCAGGCGGGTTTTCGACCGGATAAGGCTTGTCCGGTTCTTCGGCGGGCGGCTTTTGCGGCTTTACAGGTTCTTTGGGCATGAAAGTGCAACGCGCGCGCAGCTTTCCCGTTCCGCGCGATGATGCGCTGCGACATGGATTGCTGCGAGAAAATCGGCGCGGCGCGTTGCCAAATCCGGCTTTGCCGAAAACAATCGCCTGCCAAGAAAAAACGGGAGGGTACGCGGATGAAATTTCGATTGGTGTTACTTGCAGGTGCATTGAGCCTGGCGCTCGCAGCCTGCGAAGGAAAGCAGGGTGCGCAGGGGCCGGCAGGTCCACAGGGGCCGCAAGGTGCACAAGGGCCGGCCGGTCCTGCGGGGCCGCAAGGGCCACAGGGACCCCAAGGCCCACAGGGCATCGCCGGCAAGGACGGCAAAGATGGCGTCGCCGGTCCCATCGGTCCGCAGGGCCCGCGCGGCGAGGGCAATCCCTATCTGACCGAGCATCTTGCCGCGCCGAACGACAACGGCAATTACGCCTGCACCAACAAGGCGCATGTGCTGGTCTCGATCACTTGTATCGATGCCGAGACACCGGCCAGAGTCATTCATCTCAATGACAAACAATATCGCGGTCAGTGCCAGAAGGCAGGCAGGGCAATCCTGCTCTGCGAGCGCTGATGCGATGAATGCGCGCCCGGCATTCGCGTGCGAGTGCCGGGCGGCTGCAATCTTCTCACGCCTTCTTCAGAAATTCAGTGCGCAGCACGAGGCCCTTGACCTGCTTGGTGTTGCATTCGATCTCCGCCGGGTCGCCAGTAAGGCGGATGTTCTTCACGAGCGTGCCCCGCTTGATCGTCTCCGAGCTGCCTTTGACCTTCAGGTCCTTGACCAGCGTGACGGAGTCGCCGTCCTTTAGTTCGTTGCCATGGGCGTCGCGTGTGATTTCTTCCGGCATCCTGCTTCCAATCCTGATCCGCGCGCCGCGCGCGCAATGCTGTCCTGCGCACCATCTGCGCGGCGGGCGGCGGGAGGGTCAAGCGCTCCGGGGCCGTTATTCGTTGACTGCGGAGTAACAGGTCGCGCTCGGCTTTCAGGAAAGCGGGGGCGGTGGCGCGAAATTGATGCCGGCTTCGTTCACCCGGCACACGAAACGCGCGCCGTCCCACACTTCCACCGCATGGGGCGCGCGCTCGCCATAAAGGGTTTTCGCCCGTTCGCACGCAATCTCGTCGGTTTCGAAGTCGATCTCCTCCACCGATCGCACGTGATAGCGATGATCGAGCAGGACGATTTTGTAATGGTGCATGCTCCTTATCGCGGCAACGGGGATTTCGTTCCCTGCGCCGCAGGAGCAGGAAATGAAAAACCCCGGCGCGGATGTGCCGGGGCTTTCGGGGGGCCGGGAAACCGGCTGCTAGCTTGCGGCTTTCCGATTCACGCCGCGCGATTCCGCGACCGTCGTGAGTTTCTTGTCCGCCGCCTTCTCTTCGTTGAGGTTGGTGGTCAGAAGGCGCGCGATGTCGTCGCGGCCGAGTTCATGTGCCCACGCGATCAGGGTGCCATAGCGCGTCATTTCGTAATGCTCGACTGCCTGCGCCGCCGCGATGATGGCGGCGTCCAGCACCTGCTTGTCGGCGACTTCGCCGGTCAGTTCCTTGGCTTCCTTCAGGATGCCGTCGATGGCGGGGCAATTCACACCCTTCGCATCTTCGTCGAGCAGCTTGAATACTTGCTCGAGGCGGCCGATCTGCTTTTGCGTTTCATCCTTGTGCGCGCGGAGACCGGCGGAAAGATCGCGGTTGGTGGCAAGCTCGATCATGTCCGGCAGCGATTTCAGAATCTGCTGCTCGGCGTAATAAATGTCCTGCACGACATGCAGGAACAGATCATCCATCGTCTTGATGTCTTTCGAAAACAATCCCATCGGGTGCTCCTCGGAGTTTTTGCGCGCGAAGGCGCGCTTGCCCGGTGCAACCGCAGGCACGCGAGGTTGTTCCGTAGTTTTACGAGTGGAGTTTCAGAGTCCGGGAGCGGACGCGGAGCAGGCGTATCGCGCGCGTTATTTTCGAATGCAGGCGTACAGGTCTTTGGCGAAGATCGGCCGGTTCACGAGCATCAGCGGCACGCTCGAACGAAAACCGGCCGGGCAGATCGCGCCGAAGGCTTCCGGTGGGCCCTGCATCGACTGGTTCGGCGCAAGGTCGCCCTGCACCAGTTCCTGCCGCGTAACGTCGAACAGTTCGAGATAAATCGGGTATTTGCACTTGTTCCGGATGGTCAGATCGCTGTGCGAAGTCGGAAGCACCACGCATTCGGGCACCGGCTTTGCCGTCTGCTGCGCGGCCGCGGGGGCCGATAACAATAGAACCAGCGCGAACGGAATTGCCCGTTGCATCGCATCCTCCAGCCATGAACGGCCAGGACCATAGCCCGAGTCGCGGTGCGCGCCGAACCGGCGGCTCAGCCCGAAAGACGCGCCTCCGCTTCTTCCTTGGTTTTATGGGGCTTCAGGTGCGCCACAACGCGGGGCAGGTCCTCGTGCGGAAACTTGGCATTGCAATAGAGGCAGAAGAAGTCCGCCGGCTTTGGTGCGGGAGGCTCGGCCGGTCGCTTTCTGAACAGATCGAAGAGGCGCTTCATGCCTTTAAGACGCCGCCGCGGCCCCCAAAGTTCCAGGAGCGGATGGCTGATCCTGTCATTTCCCGGTTTCACGCCGCGTGCTTCACTGGCCCCCGAGCCATACCAAACAAGGAGACAATCATGGCCGAACAGGACAATCCGCTCGAGGGAGCGGAGTTCGAAGCCGCGCTGGCAAAACTCGAAGGAGCCGGCACGCCGGAATCCACGGCTCTTGCCACGCTCATCACCTCGCTGCGCGACGCCGTGCTCGACCTGCAGGAACAGATGCAGGGCGGCGACGAAGACGATGATGAAGACGAGGATGACGACGACTAGAACTTGCAGGCTTTGCGAGAAACACGGCCGGCAGCGATTGCCGGCCGTGCCGTTCGTAGCGCGTCAGGCGAGCTTGGCCTGCCTGCGAATCTTCTCGGCAAAAGCGGCGGCGCCGAAGCAGCGAAAGCTGAAGGTTGCGCCGTTTTTGGTGGTGACGTCGATGATCCTGGTGAGGAAACCGCTTTTGACCTCGACCGACGTGATTTCGGAAAGCGGGGTCGCGTAAGCGTGGCCGCCCTTGTGAATTGCGTCGTTTATCGCATTCGCGCCGAACAGGAGATGGGTGTCGGTGAGCGTGGCGGTGCCGCCGACCCACAGGCCGCCCTGGCGCTTTTTGAAGCGGTGCAATTCGCCGGAGACGACGCCCGGCACACGGTCGTTCGGCTCCGCATCCGCGAACAGGGCATTCGAGAGTTTGCTATCGATGATGGTCCCGTAGCTCATGCGCCCCTCCCGCATCGCCCGCACTTCTCTTTGCGCTTATAAAGCCGCAAATTACCAAGCCGCACAAGCGCACGGATGCGTGCTGAACAGGTGTCGACGATGAAGCAGAACGGTTTTCTTGCAATCTGGAGCGATGTCGATCCGGCCGATGAGACCGACTATCTGCACTGGCTTACCCGCGAGCATGTGCAGGAGCGGCTTGCGGTGCCGGGGTTTCTCGCGGTGCGGGTCTTCCGCACGGAGGCGGACGGCCGGGCGCGGTTTTTGATTTTTTACCGGTTGCAAGAGGCAAGCGTGGTCGGCAGCGAAGCCTATCTCGCGCGGCTCAACGCACCGACGCCGTGGTCGCAGAACATCATGCCGCGGTTGCGGAATTTCATGCGCGGCGGCGGTAGCATCTTGCAAGAGTCCGGAAGCGGAGCGGGTGGCTATATCGCGCCGTTACTCGTCGCACGCAGTGAGTTGGCCGATTATCGCGAAGCCGCGACCGAAATCGCGAAAGCCGACAGGATAGCGGCGACGCGCGTCTTCGAAGTCGATCACTCGGCTTCTGAAATTCAAACGAACGAAAAGGCGATGCGCGCCGGCGACCGTTCCTTCGAAGCCATGCTCCTGATCGAGGCGCTGGACGAGGGCGAACTGGCGGCGGGCCTTGCCATGATGGGCACGCGAGAGCGCGCAGTCTATCGACAGATTTTCGCGCTGGAGGCGCGCGATCCGGCGTCTATGTAAAGACGCCTGCCTAAAGTTTCGTGCTCCAGAAATCCGGGTGATAGCGATAGGCGGCACCAGCCTGCTCGACGAAGCCGAGGCCGGGGAAAGGAAGATGCATTCCCGCGACGAGCAGCCGCTCAGTCGCCGCCATGTCGAAAGCGCGTTTGCGCGCCGCTGCCGCCTGTGGCTGATCGGTATCGAAGGCGAGGGTCCATTCAGGATGTGCAAATTGCAGCGCTGCGTTGTGAACGATATCGCCCCAGACCAGCATCTGTTGTTTTTCCGATGCGAATAGAAAGCCGTTGTGCCCGACCGTATGGCCGGGCAGCGAGATGGCCGACACGCCGGGGCCGATCTCGCCGTTCGATGGAATCGGCTTCAGACGATGCGCGTAAGGTTTGATGGCGGCCGCGGCCATCTGGAAAAACGGCTTGAAATCCGCCGGGGCCTTGTCCGCCATTTCCGCGCTCAG
>CAUJKG010000059.1 GCA_963205465.1 Pseudomonadota bacterium
TGCAGATCACGCGATCCACGCCGAAGCTCTCCACGACCTCGACGGCGTTCGACGAGGTGCAGCAGATGTCGCTTTCCGCCTTCACGTCGGCGGAGGTGTTGACGTAGGTCACGATCGGCACGCCGGGATAACGCTGGCGCAAGAGCCGCACGTCCTCGCCGGTGATCGAGCTTGCGAGCGAGCAGCCCGCGCGCAGATCGGGGATCAGCACGGTCTTGTCCGGGTTCAAGAGCTTCGAGGTCTCGGCCATGACGTGCACACCACCCTGGATGAGGATGTCGGCCTTAGACTTCGCGGCCTCGCGCGCGAGCTGGAGCGAGTCGCCGACGACGTCGGCAACGCAGTTGTAGATCTCCGGCGTCTGGTAGTTGTGCGCGAGCAGCACCGCGTTGCGCTCTCGCTTCAGCTTGTTGATCGCGGCGACGTAGGGCGCGTGGAACGGCCACTCGACCGGCGGGATCACCGACTTCACCTTTTCATAAAGGTGCGCGGTCTCGCGCTCGACTTCCGCGTTCCATTCCAGCTTGGGCATCGGCAGCACGCCGAATTTCCGCGCGGCGGCGCCCGTGCCGGGACGCGGCACGACGAGCTCCCCGCGCGCGACCGGCGGGGTCACGACTTCCACGTTCGGACGAATGTCACGATCAATGATTGCAACCATCGGCGCCTCCCAATCTCCCTTCCGGGGACCTATATGCTCTCTTTGAGCATATAGGATCACAGAAAAGACCGGCCCAGGGCCGGAGTTATTCTCACTTCGAGCACAATATATAACCCATCCTGGCGGATTTCGCTAGCCCCCTGTTTCAAGGGGCCCATGCGCGAGCGCGATAGCAGCGCAGCGCAAAACGATTTCCACCTGATATTGTTCACGTCTACGTTCCGCACGCGCGAAGGCAGCCCGCGCCGCAACCAAGAAAATTCCGGCAGCCGGGAAACGCTTATGCCGACGACGCCCGCTCCCGCCGCGCCCGCGCCGCTGCTCTCCTTTCTGAAGAACCCGCTGGTGATCGTCCTCTTCGGATGCTTGCTGACGATGGTGACGTTCGGGCCGCGCGCCTCGTTCGGTCTTTTTCTGACGCCGATGTCGGCGCAATACGGCTGGGGCCGCGATGTCTTCGCGCTCGCCTTCGCCATCCAGAATCTTTTGTGGGGAATCGGCACGCCGTTCGCCGGCGCAATCGCCGACCGCTTCGGCACGGCGAAGGTGCTGGCCGGTGGCGTCTTGCTTTATGCGCTCGGCCTCGGGCTCATGACCTATTCGACGACGCCGGTGACGCTGAACATCACCGGCGGCGTCCTCGTCGGCTTCGGGCTTTCCGCCTGCTCCTTCAACATCGTGCTCACAGCCTTCGGCAAACTCGTGCCGAAGGAATGGCAGGGCATCGCCTTCGGGGCGGGCACGGCCGCGGGATCGTTCGGGCAGTTTCTGTTTGCGCCGTTCGGCGTCGGCCTGATCGAGAACTACGGCTGGCAATACGCGCTGCTCGTGTTCGCGGCGATCCTGATCCTGGCGCTCCCCTTCGCCTTCGCGCTGCGCACAGCAAGCAACCGGGCTTCAGTGAACTCCGCAAACGCCACGGCCGAACAGGCACAGACGCTCCGCGAGGCGCTTGCGGAAGCTTTCGGCCATCGCTCCTATCTTTTCCTGGTCGCCGGCTTCTTCACCTGCGGCTTTCAGCTCGCTTTCGTGACCGCGCATCTGCCGTCCTATCTCCTCGACCGCGGATTGTCCGCACAGGTCGGCGGCTGGACGCTGGCTATCATCGGGCTCTTCAACATCGTCGGATCGTTCGGCGCGGGATGGCTCGGCAGCCGCGTGCCCAAGCGCTACATCCTGTCCGCGATCTATCTGACGCGCGCGATCTCGATCGCGATTTTCATCTCGATCCCGCCGAGCATCGAAGCAACGATGATCTTCGCGGTCGTAACGGGCCTGACCTGGCTTTCGACTGTGCCGCCGACCTCATCGCTGGTGTCGGTCATGTTCGGCACCAAATGGTTCGCGATGCTCTACGGCTTCGTATTTTTCAGCCATCAGCTCGGCAGTTTCGTCGGCGTCTGGCTCGGCGGCGTCGCGTTCGAAATGTACGGCTCCTATCAGATCGTATGGTGGCTTGCGGTCATGTTCGGCGTGCTGTCCGCACTCATCAATCTGCCGATCATCGAAAAGCCGGTCGCGCGTCTCGGCGCGCCGGCGGCATAACGCATGATCCCGAAAAGTGTGAAACGGTTTTCAGAGAAGATCATGCGCAAACAAAAGGCTAAAGCAGGATGGCAACTCGAAGAAAAGTCATCCTGTTTTAAGGAACCAGCATGACAAGCGCCGACAACTCACGAAGCAGCTTCGGCTGGCAGACGCCGCTCGTCATCCTGATCTGCGGCTGCCTGATCGCACTTATCGGCTTCGGCCCGCGCTCGTCGCTCGGCCTCTTCCTCACGCCGGTGACGCAGGAAAAAGGCTGGGGCCGCGATATCTACGCCTTCGCGCTCGCACTCCAGATGCTGTTGTGGGGCGCGGCGCAACCCTTCGTCGGCGGTATTGCCGACAAGTTCGGCGCGGTACGCGTTATGTGGGTAGGCGCGGTGCTCTATGCGCTCGGCCTGACCTGGATGGCCTACGCCTCGTCGCAGGCTGAACTGATCTTCTCCGCAGGTGCGCTGATCGGCTTCGGACTTGCGGGCACTTCTTTCACGGTAGTGATTGGCGCGTTCGGCAAATTGCTGCCGGCCCGTTGGCGCTCGCTCTCCTTCGGCATCAGCACGGCGGCAAGTTCGTTCGGACAATTTCTATTCTCGCCGCTCGCGGTCGGGCTGAACCAGGCGCTGAACTGGCACGCGACGCTTCTGATCTTCGCGGCCATCGTGCTGACCTTGATGCCGCTTTCTTTGGCGCTCGCGCGGCGAGGCGACGCACAGGAAAACGCCGCCGGCGGACCGGCGCAATCAGTCGGCGCCGCATTGCGCGAAGCCTTGCGCCACAAGAGCTTTGTGCTGCTGATCCTCGGCTATTTCACCTGCGGCTTTCAGGTGTTCTTCATCACGATCCACCTGCCCGCCTATCTCGTGGACCGGGGCTTGGGCGTCGATATCGGCGCGTGGACCGTCGGCCTGATCGGCCTCTTCAATATCATCGGCTCGATCACGGCAGGCTATCTCAGCGACAAGATGCCGAGACGATTCATTCTCGCTTCCATTTATTTTCTGCGGTCGGTCGCCATTGCGGTGTTCCTCCTCGTGCCGCCATCGCCGATTGCTTCGATGGTCTTCGGCGCGACCATGGGACTGCTATGGCTCTCGACCATTCCACCGACACAGGGGCTGGTCGCGCTGATGTTCGGCACGCGCTGGCTCACCATGCTCGCCGGGCTCGCCTTTTTCAGCCATCAGGTCGGCGGCTTCCTCGGCGTATGGCTCGGCGGCATCCTCTACGAGCGCACCGGCTCCTATGACGTGGTCTGGTATCTCACGATCCTGCTCGGTCTGTTCGCGGCGGTGGTGAACCTACCGATCGTCGAGAAACCGGTGGCGCGGCTTAACGCGGCCGCGAACTGAGCCCGGAGAGGAAAGCAATGTCAGTGCCCGGCACTTCCCGCATCGATCTCGGCTGGCGCTCCTATACCATCATCATTCTGTTCGGCTGCCTGGTCGCGATGATCGGCTTCGGTCCGCGCTCTTCGCTCGGGCTGTTCATGCCGTCGATGACCGCCGCGAACAACTGGAGCCGCGATATCTTTGCGTTCGCAATCGCTCTGCAGATGCTCTTGTGGGGCGCGGCACAGCCCGTTGCCGGGGCTTTCGCCGACCGCTACGGCGCACCGCGGGTCGTCTGTATCTCGGCGCTGCTCTACGCGGGCGGCCTGGCGATGATGGCCTACTCGACTTCTGCAGGCGCGCTCTTTTTCTCCGCGGGCGTGCTGATCGGCTTCGGTCTTTCGGGGATCGGCTTCACGATCGTCATCGGCGCATTCGGAAAACTGCTGCCGGTAGAGTGGCGCACCTTTTCCTTCGGGATCGCAACGGCGGCGAGTTCGTTCGGGCAGTTTCTGTTTTCACCGCTTGCGGCAGGTCTGAACTCGGCGCTGCACTGGCAGACGACGCTCTTGATCTTCGCAGCGATCGTGTTGCTCACCATGCCGCTGTCGCTTGCGCTCGCAAAACCGCGGGAAGCGGCGAATGGTGCAGGACAGGCGGAAAGCCAGTCGGTACAGCAGGCCGTCAAGGAAGCGCTGAGCACCAGAAGCTATATCCTGCTCGTTACCGGATATTTCACCTGCGGCTTTCAACTCTTCTTCATCACGGTGCATCTGCCGGCTTATCTCGTCGACCGCGGCATCTCGGTCGAGATCGGTGCGTGGACGCTCGCCATCATCGGGCTTTTCAACATCATCGGCTCGCTCGGGTCCGGATTCCTCGCCACACGCCTGCCGAAGCGCTACATGCTCGCCGTGATCTACGCGCTGCGTTCGCTCGCGATCCTGGTTTTCATCAACCTTCCGGCCTCACCCTGGATCGCCATGAGTTTCGGCGCGGTGATCGGTCTGCTCTGGCTATCGAGCGTGCCGCCGACACAGGGCATCATCGCGGTCCTTTTCGGCACGCGCTGGCTGACCATGCTGGCGGGGCTTGCCTTCTTCAATCATCAGCTCGGCGGCTTTCTGGGTGTCTGGCTCGGCGGACTGCTGTATGAAAGCAGCGGCTCCTACACGGCAATCTGGTACGTCACGATCGCGCTGGGCATCATTTCGGCCGTCGTCAGCATTCCAATCATCGAGAAGCCTGTCGCGCGTCCGGTTGCCGCCAGCGCGTAAATTCGTCTAGGAACGCTTATGGGAAAATTCAAAGCCATCGTGGTGCCCGAGAAGGGCCAGCCCGCAGCACTCGGCGAATTCGACGAAGCGGCGCTCATGGACGGCGACGTTACCGTCGCGGTCGAATACTCAACCGTCAATTACAAGGACGGTCTCGCCATCACCGGAAAGGCGCCGGTGGTGCGCCGCTTTCCCATGATCCCGGGCATCGATTTCGCGGGCAAGGTCGAACACTCTTCCCATCCCGGCTTCAAGCCCGGCGACAGCGTGATCCTCAACGGCTGGGGTACGGGCGAAACCCATCTCGGCGCGTATGGCGCGAAGTCCCGCGTGAAGGGAGACTGGCTGGTGCCGCTTCCCGCCGGCATGACCACGCGCGAAGCCATGGCGATCGGCACCGCGGGCTATACCGCGATGCTTTGCGTGCTCGCGCTGGAGAAAGCGGGCCTGAAGCCCGCCGATGGCACTATCGTTGTCACCGGCGCCGCCGGTGGCGTCGGCTCGGTCGCGATCGCTGTCCTTTCGAAGCTCGGCTACACAGTTGCCGCATCTACGGGGCGCGCCAGCGAAGCGGACTATCTCAAGTCACTCGGCGCGTCCGAGATCGTCGAACGCGCGGAATTTTCGGCCCCGGCAAAGCCGCTCGGCAAAGAGCGCTTCGCCGGCGGCGTCGACTCGGTCGGTTCGCATACGCTCGCCAACGTGCTTTCGATGACGAAGTACGGCGGCGCGGTGGCGGCCTGCGGTCTTGCGGCGGGGATGGATCTTCCGACTTCGGTGGCTCCGTTCATCCTGCGCGGCGTTTCGCTACTTGGGGTCGACTCGGTGATGTGTCCGCAAGTGCGCCGCCGCGAAGCATGGCAGCGGCTCGCCACCGATCTCGACCGCAGCAAGCTCGCCGCCATGACCACCGAAATACCGCTCGAGGGCGTGATCGAATTCGCACCAAAAATTCTGGCCGGACAGGTCCGCGGACGCACGGTGGTCAAAGTCGGCGGTTAAGCCTCTTCACAGTTTCACTTGAAAAAAAAGCGCCAATTCCTGCGCTTCCTTGTCTTCGAGGGGTGTTGGCGGGTTCGATCCGATGATTCGCTCCGGCTTTTTTGCGATTGCAGCAATCCTGTTCGCGTCCTCCGCGTCGGCCGAAAGCCTGAACGCGAAGCAGGCGCGTATGTTCGTCGCCGGCAAGCTGTTTTCATACCAGTGCTTCGACGGCACCACCGGCGTCGGCCGCATTCACAATGACGGTTCGGCGGCAGGCACCATCCGCATCTCCGGCAAGGATCCCACGCGTCACGTAAGGCTGCCGGTCAATACACTCTATGAAAGCGGCGAGCGCATCTGCGCCACCTTGAAGGGCCTGCCGTTCTCGCCCTGCTTCATCCTGACGAAGACGAGCGAATACAGCTTCCGCGGCGCCGTTTCCGGCATGGGCTTCATGTATTGCGACTTCGTGCGCGGCGGCCGGCCCACGGTAACGAAGCGCACCCGCGTGCCGCAAAAGACCGAATAGCGTTATCCGCCGTTCGCCGATCCCGCTTCCCTGCTACATTCGATCAGCGGACGCCGCTTGGCGATTTCGGCCGCCGTATAATCCATGAAAGCGCGCACGCGCGCGGTGTTCTTCAGATCCGGATGCGTGAGCAGCCATAGCCCGGCTTCGATCTCCGGGTCGGGAAATCCGACCCTCGTCAGGCCCGGCGTCACCGCGCCGATAAAGCACGGGATCAAGGCCATGCCGCCGCCCGCTGCAACGGCCTCGGCAAGACCGAGCACCGTGTTCAGGCGATAGACGATACGCTCCGCACCGGCATGTTCGAGCAGCCATCGGGTCGGCCGCGGACCGCCGATGCCATCGGAGAGGCCGATCCAGTTGTAGCGCCGCGCGTCGGAGGCGGTAAAAGTTTTTGGCGCTTCTCTGCTCGCCGCGTAGATCGCCCAGCGGATGCCTGCGAGCCTGCGGCCGATCAGACTCTCCGGCGGCCGCTCGGTCGCGCGCACGGCAATATCCGCGTCGCGCTTGGAAAGGTTGAGTGGCTCGTTGCTGACGACGATATCGAGGTTGATTTCGGGATAGGCGGCGCGAAAGCCGACGAATACCTCGGACAACAGATGCACAAGCAGCGCGTCGTTGGTGGTCACCCGCAGGTCGCCGGACGGGCGCAGATCCTGCCCGGTGATCTTGCGTTCGAGATCGACGATCTCGTCGGCGATCCGGTTGGCAAGTTCCACCATCTTTTCGCCCGCAGCCGTCGGCGCATAGCCGGTGCGGCTACGCTCGAACAGGCGCGCGCCGATGGTCTTCTCCAGCGCGCCGAGCCTGCGAAAGACGGTGGAATGATTGATGCCGAGAGCGTCGGCGGCGCCTGCCAGCGAGCGGGCATCAGCAATTGCCCGGACCAGACGAAACTCGTCCCAAACGATCTCAGTCATCCTGCATCCAAGCAACACTAAAAAGTGATGCCGGAGTATGACTTTGCGATTCCCCGAAGGCTAGGGAACCGCCGATCACGGATTCGTTATCGTTACCCCTTATCGGGATTCTTCGGGTCTTCGGCGCGCGGCGGAACCGGATTCTCGATCAGCCCTTCTTTCAGCTTGCGCTGGATTTTTTCGAGTTCATCGGGTTCGGGTTTCATCTCGAGCGCATGGCTCCACTGGAAGCGGGCTTCGAGTTTGCGATCGGTCTTCCAATAGACGTCGCCCAGATGATCGTTGATGGTCGGATCATTGGGCGTGAGTTCGACCGCGCGTTCCAGCTCTGCCGTCGCCTCCTGATAACGGCCGAGGCGGTAATAAGCCCAGCCGAGGCTGTCGACGATGTAGCCGTCCTTCGGGCGCAGCGAGACGGCTTTACGGATCATCTCCAGCGCCTGATCGAGATTGAGACCCTGATCGACCCAGGAATAGCCGAGATAGTTCAGCACCTGCGGCTGATCGGGGAACAGCGTCAGTGCCTGCTGGAAGTCCTTCTCCGCGAGCACCCACTGCTTGGAGCGCTCGAAGCAAATGCCGCGGAAGTAATAGATCGACCAATGCTCGCGCTTGGGCTCGCCCATTTCCTTCAAGAGCCGCGTATAGACATCGCAGGCTTCGGCATAGCGCTTGTTCGCCCGCAGCACGTTGCCGTAAGCGAACAGCCCCTCGATGTCGTTCGGCATTTCCTGCACGAGCGCGGCAAGGCGCTCGCGCGCCTCGTCCTTCTTGTCCAGAATGTCGAGATTGAGCGCGCGCTGGATCTGCGCCTTGCGGCGAAGCGGCGAGGTATTGGGAACGCGATCATAGGTGTCGATCGCGAGATCGTATTTCTTCAGCGTCTCGAACAGATCGCCGAGCGCAACCAGCGCAAGCGGGTGCTCGGGGTTCAGGTAGATCGCAAGCTGCAGATAGATCATGCCGAGATCTTCGCCGCCCTGCTGGCTGAGCGCCGCGCCGAGGCCGTAAAGCGCTTCGGCGGCGCCGGCGGCGGCATTCGCCACGAGCGGTGAGAGCGTTTTTCCGGCCTTGAGTTCGGCAACCGCGCTCTCGACCAGCGGATGACGCGCAAGCGCGCGCGAGAACTCGCCATAGGCCTTCTCGGCCTCTTCGGTCCGTCCCGCACGCGAGAGGATGCGCGCATAAGCGTCGATGTTGCGCAGCGAATTCGGATCGAATGTGCGCACACGCTCAAGCCGCTTGATCGCGTCGTTGCGCTGTTTGGAAAGGTCCAGCATCAGCCCGGCATGCAGATCTTTGAAGACCGCGTACCATTCCGGCCCGGACAGTTTGTCGATATGCGCGACGCCCATCTTGAAGTTGCCGGAGCCGTACCAGGCCCAGCCGGCAAGAAGCGTTGCGGTGAGATCGGCGATTGGCCCCTGCACGGCCTGCGTGAGATGCGCGCGCGCCTGCGCGAACTGGTTGACCTTGATCGCGCGCGCGGCGAGCGCCAGACGCGCAATGCGGTGGGTCTTGTCGAAGGCGATCACGCGCTCGGCAAGCTGCACGGACTCCTCGACCTGGCCGCTGGCCAGCGTCACGAGGAACGTCCGCTCAATCAGATCGGCATTGGCCGGGTCGGCGCGGAGCGCAGAGCGATAGAAGGTCGAGGCCGCCGACATATCGCGCGCGGCACCCGCGATGCGGGCCGCCAGATAGCTGCCGGCATGTGAGGAGAAACGCAGTTCGAAACCGCGTGGAATTTCGGCATTTGCGGCCGACAGCATCGAAAAGGAAAGCGCGACGGCGGCACCGAGCCTTGTCGCAGTCCGGGCAATGGACCGAGGTTCCTTCAATGCCGCTCTCCTTCATTTGCTTGAAACAAGCACCGCATCAGGCGCTTGCGGCGCACCATGCCTCCGATTCATGGCCATCGCAAGGAGAGCGGGGGCCGCAATTATTGCCAGAATCGACCGCGGAAGCCGCGCTCTTTATACCCCTGAAACACGTTCAACCGGATCCATCATGCCGCCGCTGCCGACCGCCCCCGCGAAGGTCAACCTCTTCCTCCACGCCGGTTCCCCGCGTGCCGACGGCTATCACCCGCTCGAAAGCCTGGTCGCGTTTGCGGACTTCGGCGACGAACTGACCCTTGCCGCGGCCGCCGAAGATTTCGCAATCCGCGTGGGCGGGCCTTTCGTAAACGCCGCAGGCGATCCCGATCAAAATCTCGTGCTCAAGGCGGCGCGTGCACTGCGCGAGCGCATTCCCGGCATCGGCGGCGGGGAATTTCACCTGACCAAGAACCTCCCCGCCGGGGCGGGGCTTGGCGGCGGCTCGGCCGACGCGGCGGCGGTCTTGCGCCTGCTCGCCAAGGCAAACGGAATTGATCCGGAAGATTTACGCCTGCGCGCGGCTGCGGAAGCCACCGGCGCGGACGTGCCGGTGTGTCTCGCGCGCAGGTCGCGCATCATTTCAGGGATTGGCGAAGTGCTCTCGGAGCCCGTTCCGATCCCCGCCCTTGCCGCCGTGCTGGTGTGGCCCGGCGTGCCCGCGCCCACGCCCGCAGTCTATCGCGCCTTCGACGCTGGCGGGACTGCCACAGCCCTTTCGGGAATCAGCGCGAAAGATATTCCGTACGAACGCGGAGCCTTCCTCGATTTTCTCGCACGGCAGCGGAACGATCTGACGAAAGCCGCCTGGCATGTGACACCGGAAATCGCGGAAGCAGACGCAGCACTGCGCGCAAGCGACCACGCGCTGCTCGTGCGCATGAGCGGCTCCGGCTCGGCTGTGTTTGCGATCTACGAGAACGATGCCCATGCACAGGAAGGCGCGAGCGTGGTCAAAGCGCGCTATCCCGACTGGTGGGTCATGCCAACGACGTTGCGGTAGTTTCTGCTGCAGTAGTTTCTATTGGCGCGTGATCTTATCCGAAAACCGCTTCGCACTTTTCGGGATCACGCGCTAATGCGCGCGGGCGACGCAGAAATCGACCACGTCCAAGAGCGCCTGCTTGCCGTCCGATTCCGGGAAGATCGCGAGCGCATCTTTCGCGATCGCGCCGTAATGGCGCGCACGTTCGACCGTGTCTTCGAGTGCGCGATGCTTCTTCAGATATTCGATCGCCTGTTCGAGATCGCCCTCTGCGATCGCGCCCTCCTGGATGCACTTCTTCCAGAGCAGACGCTCGCTCTCGCTACCGCGGCGGAAAGCAAGAATCACGGGAAGCGTAATTTTGCCTTCGCGGAAATCGTCGCCGACGTTCTTGCCGATCTTGGCGCGGCTGCCGCCGTAATCGAGCGCGTCATCGACGAGCTGGAAGGCGATGCCGAGATTGTTGCCGAACGAGCAGCAAGCCGCCTGCTCCGCTTTCGAACGTCCGGCAATCACCGGACCGACCTCGCAGGCGGCGGCGAACAGTTCCGCCGTCTTGGCGCGGATCACCGCAAGATAGGCGTCTTCGGTGGTGTCGAGGTTCTTTGCCGCGGCGAGTTGCATGACCTCGCCTTCGGCAATCACGGCGGCGGCAGTCGAAAGAATTTCCAGCGCGCGTAAGTTTCCGACCTCGACCATCATGCGGAACGCCTGGCCGAGCAGGAAATCGCCGACCAGCACGCTCGCCTCGTTGCCCCAGACCATACGCGCGGACGGCTTGCCGCGGCGCAATTCGCTTTCGTCGACGACGTCGTCGTGCAGCAGTGTCGCGGTATGCATGAACTCGACGGAGGCCGCGAGATTGATGTGGCCGGTGCCGCGATAGCCGGAGAGTGCGGCGGTCGCCAGCGTCAGCATGGGACGAAGCCGCTTGCCGCCCGACGAGATCAGATGGTTCGCAACCTCGGGAATCATGGTTACTTCCGAGCCGGTACGGCTCAGAATCAGTTCGTTGACCTTTCCGAGGTCGGAACGAACCAGGCTGCTCAGGCGTTCGATCGAGGGTTCTGGCGCCTCGAAGGGCAGGACGACGGCCACGAGGATTATTTCTCCGTTTTGCGGGCACCATAATAAGTGCCCCCACCCTGTAGCAACCCGCCATGGCGTCGCCGCTTTCCACCGGCATGCGCTTGCGGCATAGAGAGGCGCCGCCGGGCGCCCATTTTTTTGGAGATCCGATGCTCACCCCGAGCGCCACCAAGCCGGAAAGCGACCCCCGCGTCGCACTGCCGCAAGGCCTCAAGATCGCGGTGATCGTGCCCTGCTACAACGAAGAGGCCGCGATCGGCGCGGTCGTCGAGCAATTCCGCGCCGCGCTGCCTACTTCCGAAATCTACGTTTACGACAACAACTCGAAAGACGGCACGATTGCCGCGGCGAAGGCGGCCGGCGCGATCGTGGGCGTCGAGACGCGGCAAGGCAAAGGCAACGTGGTGCGCCGCATGTTCGGCGACGTCGATGCCGACGTCTATGTGATGATCGACGGCGACGCGACCTATGATGCGCCGAGCGCGCCGAAAATGATCGCGACCCTCGTCGCCGAAAAACTCGACATGGTGGTCGGTTCGCGCGTGGATCAGGAACAGGCCGCCTATCGCCCGGGCCATCGCTTCGGCAACTGGGTGCTGACCGAATTCGTCAAACGCATTTTCGGCAAGAGCTTCACCGACATTCTGTCGGGCTATCGCGTGTTCTCGCGCCGCTTCGTGAAATCCTTCCCGGCGCTTTCCACCGGCTTCGAGATCGAAACCGAACTCACCGTGCATTCGCTCGAACTCGGCATGCCGGTCGCGGAAATCGAGACGCCCTATTACGCGCGCCCCGAAGGCTCGACTTCCAAACTCAACACCTATCGCGACGGCATCCGCATCCTCTGGACCATCGGCAAGCTGTTCCGCACCGAGCGGCCGATGCAATTTTTCTCGCTCATCTCGTTCTTCTTCTTCGTGATGTCGATCGCGGTCGCGATCCCGGTGTTCCAGACCTATTTCACGACCGGCCTCGTCCCGAGGCTGCCGACAGCACTTCTTGCGACCGCATTGATGCTTTTGTCGTTCCTCTCGCTGATGTCGGGATTGATCCTCGACACGGTGACGCGCGGGCGCCGCGAGTTGAAGCGGCTCACCTATCTCTCCTATCCGGCGCCGGGTAACGAACGCTAGCGCGATGCAGGAAATCGTCCGCACCAATGACGCCGTACTGATCACCGCAATCGAGGCACTCCTGAAGTCCGCCGATATCGTCTGCTTCGTCGCGGACCAGAACATGAGCGTAATGGAAGGCTCGCTGGGATTCCTGCCGCGGCGGATTCTGGTTTCCGACGACGACAAACGGCGCGCGACGCAATTGCTGACGGACGCCGGCTATGGCGACGCCCTGAAATCGGACTAGCAATGGACACCACCGACGACGCAATCCTCGGCGGCAAGCTCAACCTCTTGCAGCCAAAGAGCGGCCATCGCGCCGGTCACGACGCGATCCTGCTCGCGGCGGCCGCGCCGAAATCCATGCTCGCGCTCGATCTCGGTGCCGGCGTCGGCACCGCGGGCCTTGCCATGCTCGCGCGCAAGATCGCCTGGCAGGTGACGCTGGTCGAAATCGATCCCGCGCTTACGGAACTGGCGTCCCAGAACGCGGAGCGCAACGGCTTCGCCAATTCGGTCCGCATCGTGCGCGGCGACGTTACCCAGAGCATCTCGCTGCCGATGGATGCGTTCGATCTCGTGATCATGAATCCGCCGTTCAACGACGGTGCGTCGCTGCAAGCATCGCCGGACGCGACCCGCGCGCGGGCGCATGTCGGCGGCGACTCCATGACCGAGCGCTGGATTTTGCGCGCCGCACGTCATTGCAAATCCGGCGGCACCTTAACGATCATTCACCGGCCGGAAGCGACATTACCAATCCTTAAGTCGCTGGACGGACGCTTCGGTGCTATCGAAATCATCCCGGTATTCCCGAAGCCGGATGCGAATGCGATCCGGTTGATCGTGCGGGCCATCAAGGGGCGAAAGACGCCGACGCAGATGCTTCCCGGCATCACACTCAACGACAAAGACGGCAAACCCACCGAAGCCGCGGAACATATCCTGCGCGAAGGCGCTTCCCTGTTCGGAGAATGATCCATGGCGCGTAGTGACAAATACGGCTTCTTCTCGCGGCTCTTTCGCAAGGGCCCGGTGGTGCCGGTCGTGCGGCTTTCCGGCGCTATCGGCATGCAGGTGCCGTTGATGTCCTCGATGTCGCTCGCCAGCGTTTCGAAGCAGCTCGACAAAGCATTCGGCTATAGCCGCGCCTCCGCAATCGCGCTCGTCGTCAACTCGCCCGGCGGCTCGCCGGCGCAGTCGCATCTCATTTATCAGCGCATCCGGCAGCTTGCCGACAAGAACAAGAAGAAGGTGTTTGTCTTCGTCGAGGACGTCGCGGCGAGCGGCGGCTACATGATCGCCTGCGCAGGCGACGAAATCATCGCCGACACTTATTCCATCGTCGGCTCGATCGGCGTCGTCTCCGCGAGCTTCGGCTTCGAGAAGATGCTGAAGAAGATCGGCATCGAGCGCCGCGTCTATACCGCCGGCGACAGCAAGCGTCAGTTAGATGCCTTCCTGCCCGAGAAACCCGAAGACATCGAACGGCTCAAAGCGCTGCAGTTGAAGATCCATGCCGAATTCATCGCGCTCGTGAAAAAGAGCCGCGGCAAACGCATCAACAACGACGACAAGACGCTCTTCAACGGCGAATACTGGCTCGCCGAACAGGCGCAGGAATACGGCCTGATCGACGGGGTCGGGGATCTGCGCGGCACCTTGCAGAAGCGCTTCGGCAAGAACGTGGCCACGCCTTTGATCGCACCGCCGAGCGGATTTCTCGCCCGTCGCCTCCCGGGGCTTTCCGGTTCTATAATGCCGGACGACTGGGCGCAGACGACGCTCGCCACGCTGGAAGAGCGGGCGCTGTGGAGCCGGTACGGACTTTGACCATGGTTGGTGAGGGATTGCGATGCCTCCTGTAGTCGTCTGGCTGATCGGTGCCGCCGGAGCCGTAATCGGCGCCAAGCTCCTCTCGATGGCGCAGAAGAAAGTGAACGAGGATCTCGACCGCGTGCGCGAAACCGCAACCGAAGGCGGCGACGTGCGCAAGCTGGAGCGCGATCCCGTGACGGGTAATTATCGGCCCAGAAAGTCGTAGCGCCATGCTGCAAAAGAACGAGCAAGTTTCCGCGCCGCGCGTTTCGCGCACCAAAAGCAAACGCTGGCTTTGGGGGCTTGCGATCGCGGCGCTGCTCTTGGGTGGTCTCGGCTGGTATTACCTCGGCAACGAAAGCAACAGTGCCGCCTCCTACCGCACGCAGCCGGTCATCAAAGGCGATCTCGAAAAGACGGTGACCGCGCTCGCACAGGTGCGGCCGAAAACCTTCGTCGATGTCGGCACACAAGTGTCGGGACAACTGCGCAGGGTCGCGGTCGAAATCGGCGACACGGTCAAGAAAGGCGACCTGATCGCGCAAATCGATCCGACCGTCTATCAAACGCGGGTGCTCGCCGGCCGCGCCAAGATCGACAATCTGAAAGCCCAACTCGATCAGGCCCGCGCGCAACTCGTGCTCGATCAGGCGCGTGAAGACCGCGCGCGCCAGCTCTATTCGACGAACGCGACCAGCAAAGACGCCTTCGAACTTGCGACCGCGAACCTGAAGATCAATCAGGGCAAGATCGCGTCCTTCGAGGCGCAGATCAAGGAAATGGAAGCGACGCTCGCGGGCGACGAAGCCAACCTCAACTACACGAAAATCTTTGCCCCGCAGGACGGCACCATCGTCGATCAGATCGCATTCGAAGGCCAGACGCTGAACGCGAACCAGACCGCACCGATCATCGCGCGGATCGCCGATCTCGACGTGATGACGGTCTGGGCGCAGGTCGCCGAAGCCGATGTGCCGCGCGTCGTGGCCGGCATGCCGGTTTATTTCACGACGCTGGGCATGCCGGAGAAGCGCTACAGCGCGGTGGTGCGGCAGGTGCTCCCCACCCCGCAGACCGTGAACGACGTCATTCTTTATAACGTACTGATCGACGTGCCGAACAAGGAGCGCGAACTCATGACCAACATGACCGCGCAGGTGTTTTTCGTGCTCGGCGCGGTCAAGGATGCGACGCTGGTGCCGACAGCGGCGCTGCGCCCGCATCCGCGCGAGAAAGACGTCTACTTCGTGCGCGTGCTCGAGGACGGACAGATCAAGCCGAAGCGCGTTACGGTCGGCCTGCAGGACCGCAATCTTTCGGAAGTGAAGAGCGGACTGAATCCGGGAGATCAAGCCGTGATCGGACAAATGCAGCGCAATGCCGAGCAGAAGCAGAAGGGCATCGGCGTCGGCAGATTCAAATGAACGCGGCACAATACCAGCAACGCACCTCTCCCGATGCGCGGACGCAGGCGCCGCAACCGCCGCTGATCGAGATCACCGACGTTCGCAAACACTATAGCCAGGGCACCACGACCGTGCGTGCGCTCGACGGCGTTTCGCTGACCATTGAGGCCGGCGAATTCGTCGCCATCATGGGCCAGTCCGGCTCCGGCAAGTCGACGCTGATGAACATCATCGGCTGCCTCGACCGGCCTTCGAGCGGGAACTATCGCGTTGCCGGCGTGGACGTCGCCGATCTCTCGACCGACGAGCTTGCCGCACTGCGCTGCCGCACTTTCGGTTTCGTATTCCAGCGCTTTAACCTGCTGCCGGAAATCTCCGCCGCGGAGAACGTGGAAATTCCGGCCGCCTATGCCGGCCGCGCCAAACCTGACCGCGCGGCCCGCGCAAAACAACTGCTCGCGCGTCTTGGTCTTGGCGAACGCACCGATCATCGTCCGACCGAGCTTTCCGGTGGGCAGCAGCAACGCGTTTCCATCGCGCGCGCACTGATGAACGAAGCGCCGGTGATCCTTGCCGACGAACCGACCGGCGCGCTCGATACGCGCTCCGGCGAGGAAGTGCTCGCGCTCCTGAAAGAGCTGCACGCCGAAGGCCGCACCGTCATTCTGATTACGCACAACCCGGAAATCGCCGAGCACGCGGAACGCACGATCCACATTGCCGACGGCAAGATCAAACTCGACGACCGCCGCGCGCGGGTCGAGAACGTCAAGCCTCCGGTCTTCAAGCTCGACCTCACGACCCGCAATCGCTGGCTGCCCGATCTGGTCGAAGCAACCAAGATGGCGCTGAAGTCGATGCGGGTGAACCTCTTCCGCACCGCGCTGACGCTGCTCGGCGTCGTCATCGGCGTCGCCGCGGTCGTCGCCATGCTCGCGATCGGAGACGGCTCGAAACAGCAGGTGCTCGAGCGCATCTCCTCGATGGGCACGAACCTGCTCGTGGTCCGGCCGGGTGCGGCGCGCGTGGGCGGCTCCGGCGACATTGCGACCCTGGTCGAGGAAGACGCGCGCGCGATTGCCGAACTGCCTTCGGTCGCCGCGATCTCGCCGGAGCGCGCGACCCGCGCGACGGTTCGTTTCGGCAACGTCGATTATCAAACGCTCCTGCAAGGCGCCTGGCCCGGATACGCGCAGGCGCGCGACTGGCCGATGACGTATGGCAGCTTCATTTCCGAAGACGACGTGAAGGGTTATGCGCCGGTGATCGTGCTTGGGCAGACGGTGGCCCGCACCCTGTTCCCGACGCTGGAAAATCCGGTCGGCAATTACATTCTCGTCCGCAACGTGCCCTTCGAGGTGGTCGGCGTGCTCGCGCCGCGCGGCGCAACGCCGTGGGGCACGGACCAGGACGACATCGCGGTCATGCCGCTTTCCACCGGCTACATGCGCCTGTTCGGCAAGCGGTATCTGCAGTCCATCACGGTGCTGGTCGGCGACTCCAACGAGATCAAGGAAACCGAGGCGGCCATCGAAAAACTCCTGACCGAGCGGCATCGCGGCGTGATCGACTTTCAGATCCGCAACACTTCCTCGATTCTGGAAACGGCGCTCGCAACGCAGGATACGCTGACGATCCTGCTTGCGTCGGTCGCGGCAATCTCGCTGCTGGTCGGCGGCATCGGCGTCATGAACATCATGCTGGTGTCGGTGACCGAGCGCACGCGCGAAATCGGCGTGCGCATGGCGACCGGCGCGCGGATGCAAAACATTCTCCTGCAATTCAATACCGAGGCGCTGGTGGTCTGCGGCATCGGCGGCCTCGTCGGCGTGCTGCTCGGGATTTCGGTCGCGCTGATCGTGCAGAGCTTCGGGGTTGCGATCCTGCTTTCGCCGCTGCCGGCGATCCTCGCTTTTTCCTGTGCGTTCCTGACCGGGCTCCTGTTCGGCTACCTGCCCGCGCGCAAAGCCGCGCAGATGGACCCTGTGGTGGCACTCTCTTACGAGTAACTTGCTTTACACAACCACCCTGCCTAGGGTCGCGCCGATTTTCAAACGGCGCGACCTATGCTCGACAAAACCGATCCGCTTTCGCCCGCCCGCTCGTTTCAGGGCCTGATCCTCGCGCTCCAGAATTTCTGGGCGAAACAAGGCTGCGTGATCCTGCAGCCCTACGACATGGAAATGGGTGCCGGCACCTTCCATCCGGCGACGACCTTGCGCGCGCTGGGCCCGAAGCCGTGGAACGTCGCTTACGTGCAGCCCTCGCGCCGCCCCAAAGACGGCCGCTACGGCGAGAACCCGAACCGGCTCCAGCATTATTATCAGTATCAGGTGATCCTGAAGCCCTCGCCGCCGAACTTGCAGGAGCTCTATCTGCAATCGCTCGCGGCCATCGGCATTGACGCGAAGGTCCACGACATTCGCTTCGCCGAAGACGACTGGGAGAGTCCGACGCTTGGCGCGTGGGGGCTCGGCTGGGAGTGCTGGTGCGACGGCATGGAGGTTTCGCAGTTCACGTATTTCCAGCAAGTCGCGGGCTTCGAATGCGCGCCGGTGTCGGGCGAACTGACCTACGGCCTCGAGCGGCTTGCAATGTATGTGCAGGGCGTCGAGAACGTCTACGACCTCAACTTCAACGGACTCGATGGCGACCGGAAGGTCACCTATGGCGACGTGTTCCTGCAGGCCGAGAAGGAATATTCGCGGCACAACTTCGAATATGCCGACACCGCGATGCTGTTCGAGCAGTTCAAGATGGCGGAGCACGCCTGCAAGAAATATCTCGCCGACGGCGACCGCGGCGACGAGCACCTGATGGCGCTTCCCGCCTACGACCAGTGCATCAAGGCGAGCCACGTCTTCAACCTTTTGGACTCGCGCGGCGTGATCTCGGTCACCGAGCGGCAGAGCTATATCCTGCGCGTGCGCGAACTTGCGAAAGCCTGCGGCACAGCCTGGCTGAAGACCGAGGGAGGCCGCTAAATGAGTGCTCCGAAAACCCTGCTGCAGATGGCCGGTGCGCCGC
>CAUJKG010000060.1 GCA_963205465.1 Pseudomonadota bacterium
TCGCAAAGTGCCTGCGGCAACGGGATGCGAATGTCAGAACCGGATCGCTTTCAGCCTTTCAGAAAATCGTTGAGCGCCCGGGAAAACGTTTCCGGCTGCTCGATGTTGGACAGATGTGCCGCGTCGAGGCCGACGAGCTTCGCGCCCGGAATGCGGGATGCGATCAGCTCTGCGGCTTCATACGGAGTCGCGGGATCGTGCTTGCCGCCGATCACAAGGGTCGGCGCCGTAATGCCGGAAATCGGCCAGCGCTGATCCACGTCCCGGATCGCGGCGCAGTTGCCGGCATAGCCTTCGGCCTTGGTCGTGTGCAGCATCTCGACGATGGGGTCGATTTCTTGCGGCGAGCTTTCGCGAAAGTCTTTGGTGAACCAGCGCTCGATCACGGAGCCGGTGATCGCCTTCATCCCGGAAGCGCGCACGGTGGCAATGCGCTGGTTCCAGATTTCCGGCATGCCGAACTTCGCGGCCGTATTGCAAAGCACCAGTCGTTCGATGCGCGAAGGGGCGTGGCGTGCGAGCCACATGCCGATCATGCCGCCCATCGAAAGGCCGCAGAAGCGGACGCGCGGGAGCTTCAGCGCATCGAGCAGCGCGATGGCGTCTTCGCCGAGTTGCGCGAACGTGTAAGGGCCGTGCGGCGCGTCGGTTTTGCCATGACCGCGGGTATCGTAGCGGATGACGCGAAAGCGCTTTGCCAGTTCCGGGACTTGATTGTCCCACATATGCAGGTTGGTGCCGAGCGAGTTCGATAAGACGAGCGGGGGCGCATCGTCCGCGCCATCGATGCGGTAGTTGATGTTGATGCCGTTGGCTTCCAAAGTGGGCATTGGTCTTTCCGTATCAACTCTTCAAATCACGTTCGATAGCGGCGAGGGTCGCATCGATGAACTTTTCGGCTTCGCCGAGATAGCGGGCGGGGTCGAATATTTCGTCGAGCTTCTTCGGCGTAAGTCTGCGGCTGACTTCAGGCATTTCGCGCAAAACTTCCTTCAGGTGCCGGTTCTGCGTTGCCGATTGTTTCGATGCTTTGGCGAGGAGCTCGTGGGCTTCCATGCGTCCGAGTTTCTGGCCGAGCGCGAACTGGACCGCTTCCGCCATGAGGGCACCGTTCGAGAGATTGAGGTTCGCACGCATCCGCGCCTTGTCGACCTCGAGACCATTCGCGAGTTCCGCCGTGCGTTCGAAGGCGCCCGACGCAATCAGAAGAAGCTGCGGGAGTGTGAGCCAGCTTGCCTGCCAGCCGCCGAGGCCGCGCTCCTGCTCCTGCACGAGACCGGAGAGGAGCGAGGATACGAGGTTGGGTGCGATATTGGCTGCGGTCAGGATTTGTGCGGAAAGCACGGGGTTGCGCTTTTGCGGCATGGTGGAGGAGCCGCCGCGCCCGGCACCTGCGGGCTCGAAAACTTCGCCGATCTCAGTCTGCATAAGAAGCGAAACATCGCGCGCGATTTTTCCGCACTCACCGATCGCGATCGCAATCGCGCTGGCCGCGTGCACGATGCGATCGTTATGCGCATGCCATGGCGCGGGCGGGACCGCGAGCGCGAGTTCCTTGCCGAGCGCGCGCGCGACCGCGGTGCCTTTGCCGCCGAGTGCCGCAAGCGTGCCGGCAGCACCGCCGAATTGCAGCACCGACGCATCGAAGACGGCTTCGCCGATACGGGTGCGTGCGCGCGAAAGGCTGGCGGCGTATTCCGCCGCCTTCAATCCGAGCGTCGTCGGCAGCGCCTGCTGCAGCCAGGTGCGGCCGGGCATCACCGTCTTGCGATGTTTTTTCGCCAGCGAGGCAAATCCCTTGATCGCGCGGATGAGATCGCGGTCGAGCAGGGCGGCGGCTTCGCGCAAGGCGAGCACGGTCGCGGTGTCGATGATGTCCTGGCTGGTCGCGCCCCAATGCACGAAGCGGGCGGCTTCCTTGTTGCGCTTAGCGACTTCCGCGGTCAGCGCCTTCACGAGCGGGATCGCCAGGTTGCCGGCATTTGCCGCGGCTGCGCCGATGGCGTCGAGATCGTAGCGTTTCGCGTTACAGGCTGCGGTGATGGGCGCGACGGCCGTGCGCGGAATGACGCGCGCCGAGGCTTCCGCGGCAGCAAGTGCTGCTTCCACATCGAGCATGCGTTGAAGCGTGCTCTTGTCGGAAAGCAGGGCGCGCATTTTTGCGCTTGCGAAGAAAGGGCCCAGAAGTTCGCCGGCAGGAATGTTCATGCGGTGAAGATAACCTAAAGGAGTCGTGCTGGAATGTAGTCTCCACCCGCTTTTGCTGGAAGCTTTTTCGGACTTTCGAATATCCGGCGGGCTAGAAGGGCGAGTATACCGAAAGCGTCGTGTAAAGGCCGTTGCCGCGGCCGGTATTGTCCAGCGTTCCCGCGGAGAGCGTCAGGATTTTGCTGCGCCATGTGAGCGAAGCGGCAAGGCCTAAGCGGTTTTCCGAATAGCGCGCATCGCCCATTGTCACGATCTCGCCGCCCAGCGACCAGAGCGTATTGAATTCGTAGAAGAGCGATGCTCTTGCAAAGTACTTCTTATGTGCCGTCGACGCGGAGGCGTTGGCATTCAGGATGTAGTGCTGCGCGATCCTCGAATAGATTTCGAGTGCGGCCTTGATGCCGGTTTCGTTTCCTTGTGCAGGATTGAATGGGTCGGGGAAGGCCAGAAGCTGGCTTTCGTAATTCACCCCGGCAAAGGCGCCAAGATAAACGCGGTGCCCAAACACGCTGTCGAAGGTTTTGCGATAACCGCCGAGCAGTTCGGCGGTGTAGACGTTGGCGTCGTTGATGCCGCCCGGAACTATCGAGGTACGGTATGTGTATCGGCCTGCGCCGCCGACGAAGCGGACGCGCCAGCCATCTTCGATGAGTGTGCCCGCCGGAGCGTAGGTTGCTCCTGCCCAGGCGAAAGTGACTGCGTCGGCGAGGTCAATGCCTCCAAAGAAATCCGCCTTCTGATGAAGAGGCGGCATCGAGAGGCTGGCTAAGGGCCGGATCAGGTGTTCGTAGGCAAGCGCCGGAATAGCCGAAGCGAACATGCCCACCGCTGACAGCGCGACAATCAGCTTCCACCTGGACCTACCAACACATTTCGTCATGCCAAGTTCGCGGCAGCTAAAATGAATGTTGCCGTGGATTGCCCCGCCGCGCCAAACAGCCGGGTCTCTCGACGGCCAAACTTCTAAAGTGGTTCCAGTCTCCGGTGCGGAGGCGTTCGCGGGCTACAAAATGCCGATTGCAGGCTGCAATCCCCGGTAGAATCGGGGTAATAGGTTGCCGCTGGTTGCAAGTTTTTTTACATGCCTCCCGCGCGGATGCGCGAGAGCAGTAAGGCCGGAACCGGGCTATAGTCCGGCCTAACAACGAGAAAACGCCATGGACGATATGCGCAATCATCGCCGCTTCATCAATGTGGCGCACTTCATCGATCATTACGTGCTGCTGGTTTTTCCGACCGTTGCGATCGGTCTTGAGGCTACGCTCTCGCGCAGCTACGCCGAACTGATCGTGCTCTCGACCGCTTGCTTCGTGGCCTTCGGCCTGTTCTCGCTGCCCTGGGGTTGGCTTGCCGATCATTGGAGCCGCCGCAAGATCATGGCGATCTTTTTCTTCGGCTGCGCAGTCTCCATGGCAGCGGCTGCGGCCGCGCCCAATGTCTATTGGCTCGCAGGCGCGCTTTTGCTGCTCGGCTTTTTCGCGGCGATATATCACCCGGTCGGCATCCCAATGCTGGTTTCCGTCGCGCGCGATCGCGGACGGGATTTTGCGACCAACGGCGTATGGGGAAATTTCGGTGTCGCATTTGCGCCGGGCGTTACCGCGGCGCTCATGTACTGGATCGGATTGCGCGCGGCTTTCATCGTGCCTGCGGTAGTTTGTGCAATCGTCGGCATCGCTTATCTCTTCCTGACGCAAGAGGAGAAGGAAAAGGCTGGCGCTCGTGCGAAAATTGCCGAAGTGCCGCTGACCGGCGGCATGATGGTGGCGGTTTTCGCTTTCTTTGCGCTGCTGGCGTTTTCCGGTGGCACCGTATTCAACATTCTGACGATTGCGATCCCGAAGCTCATCGACGAGCGCATGGCGCAGGAAATTCCGCTGGTGCTGCTCGGTTCGGTCGCAACCGGCGTGCTTTTGTTCGGCGGCGCGGCGCAATTGACGGTCGGCCGTCTGGTGTCGCGTTTCCCGCCGCATGTATTGCTCGCATGGATCGGCGTGATGCAGGTTATTGGTATCGTCTGGGCTTATCTTGCAAGCGGCCCCATGTTGCTCGGCGCGCTCGCGCTTTCGATTGCCGCGATTTATGCGCAGGTCACGGTGGGTGACGTCGTGATCGCTCGCTACACCGCCGACGCCTGGCGCGGCCGCGTGTTCGCGGTGCGCTTTTTCCTCGCGTTTATTACCAGTGGTCTGGCGGTCTGGTTGATTTCTTCGCTACTCGGAAAGGGCGGCTTCGATCTCGTGTTGATGGTTACCGCGGTCGTTGCGGCGCTCTTTGCCTTCGCGACGATTTCGATCTCGATTCTTGCCAGCAAGGCGGAGTCGCAAGCAGCACCCGCTGCGCAACCGGCGGAGTAGCGCTTGGTGCGGTGCTTCCTCCGGCGGCTTCTGGTGGCGGCTGCGCTATGCGCGGCTTCTGCCGCGCCGGCCGGCGCCCAGCCGCGTGAAGTGGTCGCAACCGATTTTACGGTGCAGCTTTTCATGACGGAGAAGGGCGAGCTGTCGCCGGATATTTTCAAGCTCGAAGAACTTGCCGTTCATAACTTCACCGTCTCGGGCAAAGGCTTCGACGGCGGAAAGTTCAGCGGCTTTCTGCTTCGCGTCGAGTTTCGCGCGAAGGGAGAGAAGTTCGCAGAAGGACTGCAGGGGCAGGTGCTTTTGCGTGAGGTGAAGACGAAAAAGGTGCTGCGGACACTCAG
>CAUJKG010000061.1 GCA_963205465.1 Pseudomonadota bacterium
GGCATGCCGGCATAAAGCACGAGGCCGTTGAAGCCATCGTTTTCGGCGCGGCCTTGCAGCACCGCCATCAAGGCGGCTTCCAGCCGTGCATCGAGCGCTTCGGCATCGATCTCTTCGCCGTCCGCACGCTGCAGCGTCATGTCGTGCAGCCAGACCGTCCCGCCCGCGTTCTCCTCCCGCTCGACGAGATAGGTACGCTCGTCGATCACGGCAAAGCCCATGTTTTCGAGCAACGGCACCCGCTCCGACAACGGCAGCGGCCGCTCGCAATTCCAGACTTTCAGGTTGACCGACTTCCGGTCGGCCGCACCCTCGCGATAGAAATTGATCGCGAGCGGTTTCTCCTTCGAGAGATTTTCGATGACCTTGATGTCGGCGACGGCTTCCACCGGCGAATAGGCTTCCCGATACGCCGCCGTCAGCGCGCTGCTATACGCCGCGTCGATATCTCTCGCTTTGGCCGGGTCGAATCCGGTCAGCAAAGCAGCGGCGAATTCGTCGTGCCAGCTTCGCACAATCGCGGCGATGCCGGCTTCCAGTTCTGCTCGTGGAGGATTCGGCGTCTCGCCGGAATCGCGCCCGATGATGAAATGCACGCGCGTCAGCGGCCCGTCGGGAAAATAGGGATAATAAGCCGATACGCGGCCCTGATAGGCTTGCGCGAGGTAAGCGCCGATCCGCGTGCGGATCTCGCTCGTGTAACGGTCACGCGGCACATAGACCAGCACTGAAACGAAACGGTTGAAGCGATCGCGCCGCGCCAGCACGCGGATGCGCGGACGTTCTTCGAGTTGCAGGATCGCGACCGCGTTCTTCAACAGCGTATCGCGATCGACCTGAAACAGATCGTCGCGCGGATAAGCTTCAAGCACGTTCGCAAGCGCCTTGCCGGAATGGCTTTCCGGCGCAAAACCGGCGTGATCGAGCACGAAGGCTGCCTTGCGGCGCAGATAGGGAATCTTGAAAACCGATTCGCGATAGACCGGCGAGGTGAACAGCCCGACGATGCGCCGCTCGCCGGTGAGCGCTCCGCTTTTATCGAAACGCTTGATACCGATGTAATCCATATGCGTGCGGCGATGCACGCGCGAGCGCAGGTTCGCTTTGGTCACGATGACAGGCAGTGGCAATTTCAGAAATTCGCGCAGCTCAGGCGTCGTTGCCACCGGCTGCCCGGCGCGGCTCAGCACGCGAATGTCGCGATGACGCAGAATGCCGAGGCCGCTGTCGTATAACGGCTCCAGCGACAGACTGTCCCCACTGCCCAGGACCCCATTGTCCCGGCAGCCGAGGAAAGTGAACTGGCCGTCGCGCAGCCACTTCATGAAGGAAACCGCTTCCTGCAATTCCTCTTCAGGTAGCGGATTGGATTTCCTTTGCAGGCCGTCGATCACTTCGTCGGCGTATTCGAGCATGGTCGGCCAGTCGGCGACACAGATGCGCACGTCTTCGAGCGTCTGGCGCAGCGCTTCCCTAACGGTCGCGTGACGCGATTCGTCGATGCGCTCGACATGGATATGAATGAAGCTCTCGCGGTGCTTCTTCTTGCCGTCTTTCGCGAGACCGCGCCATTCTTCAAGCGCGCCGCTGTCCTTTCGCTCCACTGCAAAGATCGGATGCACCGCGAGCCGGATGCCCAGATGCAGTTCGCTCAGCTCGCCCGTCACCGAATCGAGCAGGAACGGCATGTCGTCGTTCTCGATTTCGACCACCGTGATGGCGGCAAGCCCGGAATCCTTGCCGCCGGCAGGATTGTAAATCTGGATGTCTGCGGCAGCGGGCTTGCGCGCGGCAAGATGCGCATAGCTGCGCGCGGCGAGTGCTGCGATTTCCGCGGGCTTATAGGGTTTGAGATCCTCCGGGACGGCCGCGCCGAACAGCGCGGCGATGAAGTCCGCTGGCAAGCCGGCCGCAGCTTTGTCGCTGGCCGCCGCTTCGAGCAGCGCCCGCTGGTCCGGATGCTCACCGGCCGCAAAGACTTCCACGAAATTCATTCCGCCGCCTCCCCGCCCCTTTTGAGGACCGGCCGTTTCTGCGCACGGCGCCGGTTCCTTGTACTTTCCGCCTCCGCGAACCGGCTGTCGAGCCCGCGGTTCCAGCATGGCAGTCGCGCTGGTAAGATGATGTCTACACTTGAAAAAGGACATCACCATGAAAGCGGCCAGCGCACCTGCCCCGGCGCAAAAACAAAATCGCGTAATGGCTCTTGACCTATCGCCTGGCGAACTCGACGAGACGATGAAAGCCTATTTCGCGAAATGCCAGGAAAAGCTCGGCTTTGTCCCGAACGTGCTGCAGGCCGCTTCCTTCGATCTCGCGAAGCTGAAGGCTTTCGTCGCCATGTCCGACGACCTGATGCTGGCGAAATCCGGCCTCTCGAAGATCGAGCGCGAGATGATCGCGGTCGTGGTCTCCTCGGCCAATCATTGTCACTATTGTCTCGTCGCGCATGGCGCGGTGCTGCGCAAACTGACCGGCGACCCGATCCTCGCCGAAACCTTTATCGCGAATTACCGCGCCGCCGAACTCGATGCACGCACCCGCGCCATGCTCGATTTTTCCTGGAAGCTGACGAAAGAGCCTTGGGAAGTCGGCGAGGAAGATCGTGCTGTCCTCCGCAATGCGAGATTCACCGATCGCGATATCTGGGACATCGCTGCGGTCGCGAGCTTCTTCAACATGTCGAACCGCATGGCGACCGCGTGCGGCCAAGAGCCGAACGCCGAATATTACACGATGGCGCGCTAAGACCTTGCTCGCTTTCCTTCGCAATCGCTTCGGGAGCGCCGCGCTCATTTTGCTGGCGCTCCTTGTTTTTGCCCGCGCGCAACCCGCAAGCGATCCCGATACGGATATTTTCCGGCTCCAAGGGACCGTCAAACCGGTCATCGCGCAGCATGGCATGGTGACGACACAGGATGCGACCGCGACCCGCGTCGGCCTCGAAATTCTCAAACAAGGCGGCAACGCGGTCGATGCTGCGGTCGCCGTCGGTTTCGCGCTCGCGGTCACACATCCGCGCGCCGGCAATCTCGGCGGCGGCGGCTTCTTCGTGGTCTGGTTGGCGGATAAGAAGCAGGCAGTCGCACTCGATTTCCGTGAAATTGCGCCGCGGGCGATTACCGCGAAGAGTTTTCTCGATGAAAACGGCAAGCCCGATACCGGCAAATCCATCCGCAGCGGTCTCGGTGTCGGCGTGCCGGGCAGCGTTTCGGGCCTTGCGACCGCGCTGGACAAGTTCGGCTCGGGCAAGTTCACGCTCGCCGAACTGATTGCGCCCGCGATCAAGCTTGCACGCGACGGCATTCCGGTCGAAAGCGATCTCGCGCGCTCGATCAACTTCTTCCACCGCACGCTTCTGCGCTGGCCTTCGACCGCGAAGATTTTCTCC
>CAUJKG010000062.1 GCA_963205465.1 Pseudomonadota bacterium
TCACGATTCCGCCGCGCTGCATGCGCCGCATGGCGCGCGTGACCGTCACGCGGGAAGCGCCGATGAGGCTTGCAATCTGCTGATGCGTGAGCGCGATGATCTTGCGCTCCGGAATAGCCATTTGCTTCAGTAAATCGGCAATCCTGTCCTGCGGCGACATCTGGGTCACCTGCAGGAGACGGCTGATCAGCATCCTCTGCTTCTGCGCCATCGCATGTAGGATGACCTGGGTGGCTTCGGGATGACTGGCCAAAAGTTCGCAAAGCCGCTTCGAGGTAAGAACCACGACTTCGCAGTCCTCAATTGCCAGCGCGCCTGAAATTCGCATCAGTTTGTCGAACGCCGCCCCTTCGCCGCAAAGCGCGCCCGGGCCCACGATATCGATCAAGAACTCCTTGCCGTCCGGACGAACCATGGAAATCGCGATGCGACCGCTAACCACAACGAACAGCTCGTTCGCCTCTTCGCCTTGGGAATACAGATGTTTGCCCATCGCAATCTTGCGGCGCGACGACTTGGGCAGTTTTCCGGAAAGGAATTCGAGGATTTCCACGGCAGGCCGCAAAGTTTCGCTCGCCGACTGTTTTCGTGTCCGCTTTGCGAACGTCATCTGAGCAACGGTCATATCAACTCCCCTCCGTCTGTCGATTTACAGCCGTTCGTCTTGCTACTTGTCGAGATCGCGAAGCCACTGGGTCATTGCGAGATGTTCGGCCTGCGCGGCGTCGCAGAACTTACGGGTCCGCAGGAACCCGTGGATGAGTCCCGTGCCCGGGCGATAAATCACATCGACGCCCGCTTCCTTCAGTCGATCCGCGTAAGCCTTTCCTTCGTCCCGCAGCGTATCGTGCTCAGCAACAACCACGAAGGCACGCGGCAATCCCTTCAGATCAGACTCGCGCATGGGCACGGCGAGCGGGTCCTTCCGGCTTTCGTCGGTCGGGCAATACTGCTTCCAGAACCAGATCATTTCCTGCGCCGTCATATAGGGCGCGTTGGCCTCGCTTATGAACGTCGGCCTCGAGAAATCGACATCTACCGCCGGATAGATCAGCAACTGCCCGCGAATGCGCTCCGGCCCCGAACGAAACGCCAGTGTCATAGCCGCAGACAAGTTTCCGCCCGCGGAATCTCCTCCGACGGCAATGGCCTCCGGGTTAATGCCGAGCGATGAAGCATTGGCGAAAGTCCAGCTTACCGCCGACTTGCAGTCTTCCATTGCAGCCGGAAATGGATTTTCGGGCGCTCGCGCATAATCGACGCTGATCACGACGCAAGGCGTATCGGCCGCAAGCGACGCAGTTACGGAGTCATGGCTATCAATGCTGCCGATCGTCCAGCCGCCCCCATGCATATAGACAAGCGCAGGAAGCGGCCGGTCGGAACGCGGGCGATACACGCGCACCTTTACCGGACGCGGGCCGAGCCCTTCCACCATCCTGTCGTCTACCGCGAGTCCTTCCGGATAGGGCGGACGCGAAGCGGCGGAAAGCGTTTCCACTCGATCCCGCCACACCTGCACCGGCAAGCTAAGCGGCGGCTCCGGCCACATCTTCTTGAGTTGTTCGACAAAAGGAAGGAGTTGCGGATCGAGTGCCATGGATTGGATGCCCTTCTAATTCTTCATTCCGAAAACAAACCGGCCGCCGGACATCGTCGCGATGCACCGCAGCCGCTCCATTTCCTCGCCCGGCGTTCGCAGCGGATTGCCATCGAGCACCGCAAGGTCGGCAAAAAAGCCCGGCTTGATGCGACCCTTGATATTCTCTTCAAAGGTGAACCATGCGCCGTTCGCGGTCATCGCCCCGAGCGCTGACGCTACGGAGACGCAGGCGCCGCTGCCGATAATCGTACCGGTCGTGCGTTCGCGGCGGGTCGTCATCGCGCGCATGACGGCAAGCGGATTGAACGGACTATTGTCCGTGCCACCGGCAAATGGCACGCCGAGTTTCTCCAGTTGCGCAGCCGGCGCGACGAGCTCGCGATTTGCTTCATCGAGATTGAAGAAGCGCGTTCCAACCTTCCAGAGATGATAATCCGGAATCAAAGTCACGCCGATGCCGAGCGCGCGCAGCCGCTGCAGATCGCTTTCGCGCGCATAGCTCATGTGCTCAAGCACCCAGCGGCGATGAGCAATCGGCGTTGCTTCGTTCACGCGCTCCAGAATCGGAACGATCTTATCGAGCTGATCGATCGCGATCGTATGAACGCGAAGGTCGCGGCAAGCCGCTTCCCGACAGAGCTCCTCGAATTCCCGCGGGTCGTTGGCCTGCTTGACGTAGCAGGACCAGCCGAGGTCCGCGGGGTTTGCCTGTGCGGCAACCGCTGCCGTCGGCTCTCCGCCATAACTGATGAAGACGCCGCCGATACGCAGATAAGAGTCGCCTATGCCCTTTCCCCGGGCATGGGACAGCCAGTCGCGCATGAAACGCTGCGCTTCCTCGAGCGTCGACCAGACCGGGCTGACGACGAGCGCCATCCGCATAGACAAGGCGCCCTCTTCCCAGAGATCCCGATAGGCATCGAGCACTTCGGGAGCGCAACCATGCCCTTCATAAACGCTCGTCGTGCCTTTCTCGTGGTAACGTGCGATCGAGCGTAGAATGGCCTCGCGCCGATCCAGCGGCGAGAAGCGCGGTACGGCGGGCAAGAGATCGATCTGCGCAGAGTCCGGATAATTGTTCTCGATGATGATGCCGGTAAGCTCGCCCGCGTCATCGCGTTGAAGCTCGATGCCCTCGACGCGCGGCCGGGAATTGCGGTCAAGCCCGTTCTTCTGCAGACCCATTGAATTGAGCGCGGTGTAGCACGGCAGCA
>CAUJKG010000063.1 GCA_963205465.1 Pseudomonadota bacterium
TCGACCGCTTCGACATGCGTTTCGTCAGCGGGTTTCCGGTCATGCGCAAAGACGAGTCCGCCCCGCTTGGAAGCGCACGCACCGAAGTGTGGTTGCGCGACAATCCTGCGCGAAAACTCGATTTCCTCGCGCTCATGAATATGGGCGACGCCTTCTTCGCGCGGCCGTTTCATGTGCTCGGCCGGCTCATCCAGGTTGGCACGATTTCCATGACGACTTATTTCCATTGCGATGAAAGCGACCTGGCCGAAGTCGGCGAGGATTACGTGCTCGGAGTCGCCGACGCCAATATTCTTGCGAAAGGCTATGCCGATCAGACCGCGTGGTTATGGTCTCGCGGCGGCAGGCTGCTCGCAACCAGCCAGCAGATGCTCTATTTCCGCGACAAGGCGTTCATCCCGGGAGGGAGAAACAGCACCACCTCACGGTGAGGAGTGCGGGCGAAGCGGCACCTCTCGAAGCAGGAGGTTTTACCGCGCGACCAGCGGCGAGAAGCCGAGATGCATGCCGGCGTCGACGAGCAGCGTTTCGCCGGTGATGTGCCGCGAATGATCGGACAATAAAAACAAGGCAGGATCGGCGATATCCTCTGCCTTCGAGGCGACTTTGAGCGGCGACTGTCTGGCGATGCCATCGCGCAGCTTGGCCGCCGTTTCCACGCTGACGCCTTTGGTGAACCAGGGCGTGTCGATGAAGCCGGGGCAGATCGCATTCACCCTGATTTTGGGTGCGAGCCCACGCGCGAGCGCGATCGTCATCGTATTCAGCGCGCCCTTGCTCGCCGCATAGGCGACCGACGAGCCGACGCCCGTGACGGCGGCGATCGACGAGGTCATCAACACGCTGGCCTTGCCGGAGGCTTCGAGGAGCGCGCGCGTGGCGCGGATCATCTGGAACGGGCCGACGGTGTTCACCGCATAGAGACGAAAGAAGTCGTCTTTGGAGAGCGCATCGAGATCGCCGTGGTTAGGCGCCATCTTGGTGATGCCGGCATTGTTGGCGAGCGCATCGATCTTGCCGAACTTTGCCGCGGCTGCGGCGATCTTCCGGCAATCCTCGTCTTCGGCGACGTCGCCCTGCACGACGACGACTTCCGCGCCTGCCGCGCGGCAGAGGTCTGCGGTCGCTTCGGCTTCTTTCGCGCTGTTCGCATAATTGACGACGACCGCCTCGGCTCCGCGCTGTGCCGCGCCAATCGCGATTGCTGCGCCGAGGCCCGTCGAAGAGCCGGTAACCAGAACAACCTTGCCGTCGAAATCACCAGCCACGTTCCATCTCCCCGAAAGCGCTTTGCTGCTTTCCTTTATACCTCAAACGGAAAGGCCCGTCAGAGGGCGAATGACCCTGGGCGGAATGAAAGGGGCCGGCCGCTAGCGCTTCTTTCGGACGGCATGTTTTTTCGGGCGGATCGGATCGCAGCCGGCGCTCTTGCGGATGATCTCGTGCAGTTCTTCGAGCTCCTTGTCGGTGAGGTCTTCGACCTGCGCGAAGTCGTTGCGCGCGCCGTGCATCTTGATGATGAGTTCGGAGAGCTTCACCTGCACCGCGAGCGCGTCGCGGTTCTGGGTATTCTGAATAAGAAACACCATCAGAAACGTCACGATGGTGGTCGATGTGTTGATGATGAGTTGCCACGTGTCGGAGAAACCGAACAGCGGCCCGCTGACCGCCCAGACCAGAATGGTGAGCACCGCGATGGTGAAAACCCACGGGCTTCCTGCAAAGCGGGAGGTACGATGCGCGAAATTCGTGAAATAGGTATCGAGCCGGTCGCTGAAAGATCGATGCTGGCGTATCGAACGAGTAGCGGCAGCGAGCGAAGTTTTGCTTTTTGATCTCGCCATGGGACTTTTCCGGCGGGCGTTTCCCGGCTGACAGCGCATGGTAACGCCGGAAGCCGCCAAAGCGTTCCCGCGTCAGCCGCGATAGATCCAGGCGTTCTGCCGCAGCAAACCTTCGCCGCCGATCTGTCTCATGACCATGTCGCGCCCGAAACTGAACGGCCGCGGCATGTGATAGATGCGACCGATATTGCGTGCGGAGCTCTGGATCTGCGTGGTGCGGGGCTTGCGCCGGTGCTCGTAGGCGCGAAGCGCATTGGGGATGTCGTCGGTATCTTGCAGGATTTCGCCGAGCGCGACCGCATCTTCGAGCGCGGCCGCCGCGCCCTGCGCCACGAAGGGAAACATCCCATGTGCAGCGTCGCCGAGCAGCGTGACGGATTCCTTGCTCCACGAAGGCAATAGCGGCGCTTCGAACAGCGACCAGCGGCGGTATTCTTGCGCGGCCGCGACGACGGCGCGCGGCGTTTCGTGCCAAGAGACGAAACGCGCAAGCACGTCGGCGGCTGAGTTTTCCTCGCCCCAGGACTGGGTCGTACGCGAATCCTCTGCCACGGCGACGAGATTGATCAGGCTGCCGTCGCCGACGGGGTAATGCACGAGATGGCCGCCGGGGCCGAGCCAGACCCGCACGGCATCGCGGCCGTGAATCGCGGGAAGCGAAGCGAGCGGGATGGTTGCGCGCCAGGCGGCCATGCCGCCATGCCGCGCGGGCGCGTCGCGAAATAGTTTTTCGCGGACGGTGGAGCGAATGCCGTCGGCGCCGATCAATGCGTCGCCTGCGATCCCTTCCGCTTGCCCGCTGTTTTCGCATTGTGCTGTCACGCCATCATCGCGCGAGGCGAAGTCGCGCAGCACACAGCCGTATCGTAGTTCGATCGCAGCGTTATTTTTTGCAACGCTCGCCAGTGCCTCGTGCAGATCCGCGCGCAGGCACACGAGATAAGGCGAATGGAAATTGCGGCGCATGGTCTCGCCGAGCGGCATGGTGGCAAGCGTCGCGCCGCTCAAGGCATTTGCGACGATCAGTTCATGCGGTTCGACCGACCGCGCGGCGACGGCATCGAGCACGCCAAGGGAGGCAAGCGCGCGGGTCGCGTTCGGGGAAAGCTGGATGCCGGCGCCGGAGGTATCCGGGGTCGCGTCGCGTTCGAGGACGATGCTGCGGATGCCGGCCTTTGCGAGTGCGATGGCGGTGGCAAGACCGCCGATCCCGGCGCCCGCGATCAGCGCCGTGCGCGAGGGCGACACGGGGGACGCGGGCGAAACTAGGCGGCTGCGGGTGCGCGATAGGCGCACGCGGGCGGCAGGGACTCACCAGCCTTGAGCTTCGGATTGTAGCGATAGAGCGTCGAGCAATAGGGGCAAATGATTTCGTGATCCGCGCCCATGTCCAGGTAAACGTGAGGGTGATCGAAGGGCGGGTTCGCTCCTACGCATTTGAACTCGTGCGCGCCGATTTCGATCACGGGAATTCCCGTGTCGTTGTGGAAGTGCGGAACGACGTGAGCGGCCATGTCTCTGCCCTTGAATTTACGGCCGCAACATACCGGCGTGCTGCGCGGATTTCCAGCTTGCCGCCGCGCGACCCTTTGACAATCTCCGGGAGCGGTGGATAGTGCCGCTTCGGGCCGTTGCGGGCCTGCCGCTTGCGCCTTCGGGCATGGTGAACCGCAGCAGATTTCGCGCTCTTTCTTCTGGTCCCATGCAAACCGGCGGATCGAGTCAGCAATGCAAGCACTGACTGCGGTGGCCGTAAGCAAAGGACTAGAAACGATGCGCGATTTTCGCGATGCCAAACTCATGGCCAAAGACCTGCGGGCGGCCCTTGCCGGGCGCAAGGTCGAAATTTCCCATTCCGAAGCGCTCGAACTGGTGGCGCGGCAACACGGCTTCGATAACTGGAACGTGCTTGCCGCAAAAATCGAAGCGGGAGGGGATGCGGCTCCCGCCAGCTTCGCGTTCGAACACCCGATCCCCGTGCTGCGCACCTTCGACGAAGCCAAGGCGAACGAATTCTATATCGATTTCCTCGGTTTCAAGCGGGACTGGGAGCATCGCTTCGCGCCCGGCCTGCCGCTCTATATGCAGGTCTCACGCGGCAACCTGATCCTGCATTTGAGCGAGCATCATGGTGACGCGAGCCCCGGCTCAACCGTCTTCGTCTGGATGACGGGCATCGAAGCGCTGCACAAGGAGCTGATTGGTAAGCAATACAAGAACTCGCGTCCCGGCCTTGAAACGGTGGATTGGGGTTTCGAGCTGCAGGTGC